>NZ_JWHB01000001.1:0-256204 GCF_000804305.1 Acinetobacter sp. YZS-X1-1
AAGTGCTCTATCCAGCTGAGCTATGAGCGCGTAACTTGTGTCGTCTTTATTAGACTACGTTATTTTCCGATTTACTTATTGGTGCGCTCAGAGAGATTCGAACTCCCGACCCCTTAGTTCGTAGCCAAGTGCTCTATCCAGCTGAGCTATGAGCGCGACATAAGTAAATTGGCGGTGAGAGAGGGATTCGAACCCTCGATACAGTTACCCGTATGCGTCCTTAGCAGGGACGTGGTTTCAGCCACTCACCCATCTCACCGTAACGTGCCGCCATAATACAAATTTCGGCATAGCACTGCAAGCACAGCTTGAAAAAAAACTGCATATTTTTGCTCGTTTAAATACTTTTTAAACAATTTCCCTGTTTTTAGTCATTTAAGTCCTGAAAAACCCGATAAATTTCCAGTTATCTAAAATTAGCCAAAAATCGAAAACTTAAACAGATTATTGCAATCATTTACGTGCAGTCTGCACTGACATGACTTATGCTAAACCTATCTCCAAGGACACTTTAAAGATATGATGAAAAATTGGGTCGATCCTGAAGCAAAAGCTGAAGCCGAACGTTATGACAACCCTATTCCAAGCCGTACCCTGATTCTCGAAACTATAGAAGAAAAAACTGCCCTGTCCCATGCCGACCTGGTGGAATATTTTGAAATTGCCGATCAAAAAAGTATTGATGCCCTGAGCCATCGTCTGATTGCGATGGTACGTGACGGGCAATTGATGAAAGACGGTTACAAGTTCCAGATCGCGGCGGAACAGCCTGAGCATGAAGCAACGGTATATATCAACTCCAAGGGAAGCGGCACAGCCAATATTTCAGGTGAAGATGACCTGCTCTTACCTGAACGTGAATTGCGTCAGGTCTTTAACGGTGACCGTGTCAAAGTCCGTCGGACCTCAGTAGACCGCAAAGGTAAGGCCTGGGGCTTTATTACCGAGGTTTTGCAGCATCGTGTCAAACAGATCATTGGTAAAGTGTCTGAATATGAAGGCGAATATTTTGTTCAGCCAGCTAATCCAAATGCACATCAGCCTATTACTCTAGAAAAAGAGCTGATCGAGCATGCCCAGGTCAAAGTCGGCGATTCAATCCGCGTGGCAATTGACACCTACCCGACTAAAGAAGAATTTGCGACTGGCCATATTGTGCAGTCGATGGCAGACAAAGCCGATACCGAAATCATCATTCCACAGACTATTCTGGAATATGGCCTGCCATATGAATTCCCTGAAGAAGTCTTGAAAGAAGCGGAAAGCTTTAAAGAGCCTTCTGCCAAAGACCGTGAAGGCCGTGTCGATCTACGTGATTTAGCGCTTGTCACCATTGACGGGGAAGATGCACGTGACTTTGATGATGCGGTCTATGCAGAAAAACGTCCGGGCGGTGGTTATCGTGTCGTCGTGGCGATTGCTGACGTGAGTCATTATGTACGTCCAGGCAAACCACTGGATGATGAAGCGCAAGAACGTGGAACCTCCGTGTATTTCCCGCACTTCGTTTTACCAATGTTGCCTGAAGCACTCTCTAATGGACTGTGTTCTTTAAATCCGAATGTCGACCGTCTGTGCATGGTCTGTGATCTGAAACTGTCACGAGCTGGCCGAGTGACCGGATATGAATTCTATCCTTCGGTGATGCATTCCAAGGCACGTCTGACCTATGATCAGGTCGCGAAGTATTTTGAAGGTGATAGCACAGCAATCACGGAAGATCGTAGCGTACGTAAATCACTAAATACCCTGTTCCAGTTGTATCAAATTTTAAAAGGCTTACGTGCTGAACGTAATGCAATGGAATTCGAAACCATTGAAACCTATATGACTTTCGATGAGCTGGGCGGTATCAATGAGATTCTGCCACGTACCCGCAATGACGCGCATAAGCTGATTGAAGAATGTATGTTGCTAGCCAACGTTGCAGCAGCTGAATATGCATTGAAAAATGAAATACCGATGCTGTACCGGGTGCATCAACCCCCTGAGTTCTCACGTATCCAGAAAGTTCGTGATTTCGTGAAACTGCTGGGTCTGCCATTCCCGGAACAGCCAACCCAAGCTGACTATCAAGCGGTGATTGAAGCGACCAAAGACCGGATTGATGCGCCAAGTATTCATGCCGTGTTATTACGCTCCATGATGCAGGCCTATTACGGTGCCGACAATGCTGGTCACTTTGGTCTGGCTTATGAAGCGTATACACACTTCACTTCTCCAATTCGCCGTTACCCGGATCTGTTATTACATCGTGCTATCAAAGCTCATTTGAGTAAAAAGCCATATCCAATTTCAGGTGCATCTTTAGATGATGCCGGTGAGCATTTCTCAGCGACAGAACGCCGTGCTGATGAAGCCTCCCGCTCTGTAACGACCTGGCTGAAATGTCACTATATGCAGCAACATCTTGGTGAAGAGTTCGTCGGAATTATCAGTGCAACGGCTGAATTTGGTTTGTTTGTCACGCTGAAAGACCTCTATGTCGATGGTATGGTGCATGTTAGCCAGTTGGGCGATGACTTCTTTGTCTTTGATCAAAGCAGCCAGAGTCTGGTCGGCCAGAACCGTGGCCAGATCTTTGGTCTGGGTGATGAAGTCAAGATCAAGGTCGCTGGAGTCAATCTGGAAGAACGCAAAATTGACTTTGAATTGATCCAGCAACTGACTCATGCGGGTCGTCCAATTCGCGCCCGTGCTCCACGTGTCGCAGAAAAAAAACCTGCACCACGTCCGGAAGCAAAAGAGGAAGTCTTCAATAATCATGAGCGTGCGCAAAAAGCCCAGCCCAGTGATGATGGAGAACAGCCCATACGACGCAAAAAAGACAAATCCAAGCCCAGTTCCTACAGCAAAAAGCCTGCTAAAAAATCTGCAGGAAAGTCTGAAGCAAAGGCTAAAGATAAAGTAAAGAAAAAAGCCAAGATCAAAAAGAAAAAGTCGAATGCAAAAGCCAAGACTGAATAATGTTTGATGATCATAAAAAGAGCGCTACGGCGCTCTTTTTATTTATAATCAATATACTAATTAAAAGTAAAATTATAAATTGGATACAGTTAATATTCTTACATTAATCATTTCCCTCACAGCTCTACTTGTAACCTATGCAGTGTTTAAATCAGATCAACAGCCACAGATTCTTATTTTTGCTACACCTCATTATGGAAAAGAATCTTTAATTCAACTTCATGTTAAAAATATTGGTAAATCTATCGCTCACAATGTAAGAGTCTTTAGCGACCGACCTATTCCTCAAGCAGCATTTGGAATTGAGAAATTAAATTCTAATAAGCAATATTTTGATTCTGGTATTTTTAAAAATGAAATAAAAGTATTTCCACCTAATCAAAGTTACATATACGATTGGGGACAATATGGAGGTTTTAAAGAATCATTAAATAATACATCTATCACCTTCACTGTGACTTATTTTTATAAACATCCTTTAAACCTGTGGAAAACCAAAATCTCTATTATCGATATAAATGAACTAGAATCTCTTCCTTCATCCAATGGCGGCATCTTAGAACAATTAAAAAATATCAATAAATCCTTAACAACCTTAAATCAAAAAATTGAGAAAAAATTATAGATAGCTTGATTTCCCTACCAATAAGCCCTACATCTAGATTTAACACAGGAAATGACTTCGGCAGAAACGACATGACATTAGAAAAAGCAACTTTACCCGTTCCACAATTCGATCAGATTACGCTGGCAGACCTTAAACAAAAAATTGAAGACTGCATTCAGCAAGGCTTGCAATTTCTAAATGAACTGACCCAGACGCCTGATACTGTCCAGGAACAACTTGCGGTTCTGAAGCAAGTTGATACGCTAGAAAATAATATGGGCGAGTCCTGGGGAGTTTTATCGCATCTGAACGCAGTCATGAATAACAGTGAAACCCGTGATGTTTATCAGGCGCTATTACCGGGTCTAAGTGATTACTATACCCAGCTGGGTCAGCACACAGCGCTATATCAAACCTATCAACATGTACAGGATGCACCAGTCTTCAATGAACTACCGGAAGCCCAGCAAAGTGCAATTAAACTGGCGCTACGTGACTTTAAATTGTCAGGCGTAGCTCTAGAGGGTGAAGCAAAAAAACGCTATGCGGAAATTTCTGCACGTTTGTCACAACTTTCCTCAGATTTCTCCAATCATGTACTGGATGCAACTCAAGCTTATTTCAGACCGCTTAAGGAAGAAGAATTAGCGGGGCTGTCTGAAAGCAATATTGAACTGTTAAAACAATATGGCCAGCAACGTGAGCTGGATCAGCCGGTTGCCACTTTAGATTTTCCGTCTTATCTGGCAATTATGACTCACGCCGAAGATCGTGGCCTGCGTGAAGAGCTCTATAAAGCCTATACCACACGCGCGTCAGATCAGTCCGAACAGACTGAATTTGACAATACAGCCATCATGGAAGAAATCCTGAAATTACGTCAGGAAATGGCAGCACTCTTAGGCTTTAATAATTATGCCGAATATTCACTGGCCAGCAAAATGGCACCGAATGTCGAGGCTGTGGATGAATTCCTGCGTGATCTGGCAGAACATGCCCGTGCGCCTGCTGAACAGGAAGTGGCTGAACTGAAAGCGATTGCTGCTGAAGATGGTATTACTGACTTAAAACCTTGGGACAGCAGTTACTATTCTGAAAAGCTGAAAATGCAGCAGTTTAATCTGTCTCAGGAATCGCTGAAACCCTATTTCCCGGCTCCAAAAATCTTGCAAGGTCTGTTCAGTATCCTGAAACGTTTATATGACATTCAGGTAGTTGAACGTGAAGCGCCAGTCTGGCATCCAGATGTACGTTATTTTGAACTGGAAGACCAAGGCGAAGTGATTGGCGGTTTCTATTTTGACCTCTATGCGCGTCAGGGCAAACGTGGCGGTGCCTGGATGAGCGGCTTCCGGTCACGCATGCAAACCGCTGAGGGTCTGCAAAAACCGATCTGTTATATGGTGGCAAACTTTACTCCACCAGTCGGTAACCGCCCTGCACTACTGACTCATGATGAAGTGATTACCCTGTTCCATGAGTTTGGTCACGGTCTGCATCATATGCTGACAGAAGTGGACAATATTGCTGTGGCTGGTACACACGGCGTGGATTGGGATGCTGTTGAGCTACCAAGCCAATTTATGGAATTCTGGGCTTGGGATCAGGACAGTTTAAACCTGCTTAGCGAACATATCGAAACCAAGGAAGTCTTACCTGCTCACTTGTTAAAAGCCTTACTGGATGCCCGTTTCTTCCAGTCCGGTATGCAAACTTTGCGTCAGCTGGAATTTGCTTTATTCGACCTGAGCATTCATCGTGCCAATCCGGCATTGAATGCTGAACAGATTCAGGCAACCTTGAACGAGATTCGTGAAAAATACGCCGTTTTACCCACTACACCATATAACCGGTTCCAGCACAGCTTCAGTCATATCTTCGCGGGTGGATATGCAGCGGGCTATTATTCTTATAAATGGGCAGAAGTTTTGGCCAGTGATGCCTTCGATCGCTTCGAAGAAGAAGGAATTTTTAACACTGAAACCGGAAAGCAGTTTAGACAAAAAATTCTAGCAGTTGGCGGAAAAGATACAGCACTTGACGCATTTATCAATTTCCGCGGACGCGAGCCAAAAATAGATGCTTTGTTACGTCATCAAGGTTGGACGAACCGCTCTAAAAACGCTTAAACTACGTTTTTAAGTAAATCACAGGGTGAGTATGATGGCTATCAAACGTCGTTTCATTGCAGGCGCAAAATGTCCTAAATGTCAGGCGTTAGATCGGATCGTTATGCTGACCTCTGGTGAAGCTGAATGGATTGAATGTATCGAATGTGGGTATGAAGAAAACCGTCCTACCCATATCGAGGAACCTGAGTCACCAGCCGTTCCGGATGAAATTGGTGTGATTCAGTTTAAACCCCGTCAGCCAAAAGAATAATTTCGGGAACCTAAATGACTCTAGATCATCGACAAAATCCTAAACTTTTATGGGGAATAGTGAGCGGATTAATTGTTGTGATTATTGCCGTTTTAATAATTACACAGTTTTTTCTCACACAAAATGAAACATTACCGGCACATCAGGGTGACTTGATGCATGCACCGGTGACACAAGCCGCACCTAAAGCAGAACCTGAACCGGAAGAAATTGTGCCTACTTCTGAAAATGTCTTGGTCGATGCCTCTATTATAAGAGAAGAAGTCACTGAAAATGCCACTTTGGCGAAAGAAGAAATTGCCAAACTGGAAGATATCCAGCAACAGCTCAATGAGCAGGAAAAAAGCCTGAAGCAACAGCATAGTGATGCGGATGAGCTGATTAAACTCAAAGAGGAACAAATCAAGTTACTCGAAGCACAACTGGCACAATAGTCAGAATGAGTTAGGGATTTTCAGCTAGAATATCCACAGATTTTCTAGCTAAGTTCCCCCATGAGTGTAGCCTCTCCCTCGCATCTGGTTAAGGCAATTGTCTTTCTGACCTGTTCCGCTTTTCTGTTTTCAGTCATGGGCGTCTGTATCCGCTTCGCCTCACACACGGTTGACAATGCCACGGTGGTATTTTTCCGGAATTTTGTCGGCCTGTTTATCTTTCTGCCATTAATCTTTAATAAAGGCATTAGCTTTTTTAAAACTGAAAAACTCTGGATGCACACCTGGCGTTCTGTCGCAGGTCTGACAGCGATGTATGGCTTTTTCTATGCCATTGCACATTTAAAGCTCTCCAATGCCATGGTCTTCACCTATTCCTCACCGATTTTTATTCCACTGATTGCCTGGCTGTTTCTAAAAGAAAAAGTCACTCAAAGCATGTTACTGGCTGCTGCGATCGGTTTTATTGGCGTGTTGTGCGTGGCTAAGCCTGATTCCGGTTTATTTAACCTGATGTCTGTGATTGGCTTGAGTGCCAGCTTCCTGGCTGCTATGGCTTTTGTCACGGTTCGCGCACTAACTCAGACCGAACCACCAGAACGGATTGTGTTTTATTTCTGTCTGATCGGCACCCTGATTTCCATGGTTCCAATGTTCTTGCATTGGCGTCCTTATACTCTGACTGAACTCGGTTATTTAATTGCAGCCGGTTTATTAGCAAATACCAGCCAGTTATTTCTATCCAATGCTTATAAACTGGCACCTGCTGGTCAGATTGGGCCAGTGAACTATATTGCGATTTTTTTTGCTGGCTTATGGGGTTTTATATTCTGGCAGGAAGTTCCGGATCTCTATAGTCTGCTCGGACTAGGGCTGATTTTTTGTGGGATTTTACTGTGTAGTCCTGCTTTACAAAATAAGTTTAGGCTGCGTTAAGGCCACAATAAAAAAAGCACCCGAAAGTGCTTTTTTTATTTGCTTAAATTACTGATACCAGCCGAAGAGTTTAAATACATAAGGTACATAGGCAATGATCAGCATCGCTGGCAGTAACACGATCATCGGTAAAATCCAGCGCTCGTAACGGTAATAGAAGGACTTATGTCGAACTTCTGCATCCGCCTCGGCCACCTCCGCATCACCAATGGATTGCCTTGCTAACAGATGGTTCAGGGCAACTGGTGGTGTCACATAACCCAGCTCGAAACCAATCAAGGTAATCATCCAGAAGTGCACCGGATGAATTCCATACTGATAGGCGACTGGTGCAACCGTTGCTGAAATTAGGATCACTGCGCCGAATGGGTCCATAATCATGCCAACGAACACCATCAGGCCAACAATCATGGAAATCACCAGAATGGTACTGCTGATATCTGTCGGGAACGCTTCCATAATTTCCATACGTTCCAGCAGGCCACCCACACTGACAGACAGTGCCATCAGGATCACCAGCGCACCAATGTGTCCAACCGTTTCACTGGTCGAAATGTGTAATGATTTCCAGAAGCCGACTTGACGCAAGCTTTCACCAACAGTCGAACGTTTTACACCATGGTCTACAGCCAGCTCACTGCCCTGCTGCTCAATATGCTCTGCTTCACGATATTCAGCATTCATGGCTGTACCCGCGGTCGCCATTGCAGGCGTATTTGCTGAACCTAAGGTGGTAGTTAAGGTTTCATCCCAATGTCCCATTGGCGGTAATGGTGCAGGCTCATGACGTAACTTATCAAATAGCACGATCATCAATAGAATGACTGGCATCATGACAGGTGCCGTAAATTCATTCAGATCTGTAGACAAGGCATATTTGTAGAATAGCCAGATCAGGATGAAAATCACGATATAAGGAATCACGTTTACAAAGGCACGTGCAGACTGTGGTGCAGCCAGACCAGGCGCAGCAATACGGAATTTGCTTTCAGCAAAGAATAGCGAAATGATCAGGAACAATGTTGAACTGAGCAGGAAGACATAGACACCGTAGTGATACAACATATCTGTCGTCACTTCCTTGTTCAGTGAAGCTACCACAACAATTAATAGACATGGACGTAATACCACACCGAGTGAACCCGACATGGCGGTTGCTGCCAAGGCAAACTGACGGCGACCACCGGCATTCCACACTTCCTTATAAATGATCGCACCTGCAGCAATCACGAAAATTCCAGATGCACCGGTATAAGCGGTTGGTAATGCAGCTGCCAGCAGGATTAACCAGGTCAAGGTTTCTGGAGCCAGATTCCATGGACGCAGGATATTCAGGAACATGTCTACGACACGGGTTTGTTTCAGCAACATACCGGCCCAGATAAATAAGGCCAGATTCAGGAAGATGCTCGAAAATTCAACCAGTTGCCCCAGATAGATGCCCTGACCCATCGGGTAATCCATCAAGAAGACAAAGTTAAACCCGGTACTGATGGCCATATAGGCATACAGTGGCACGCTTAAGAAAGCCAGTCCGAAACTACCCCCTTCTCGGGTCGCCTGAGGTGGCTTAATGACTTGGTACAAACTGATCAGGGTCAATGTTCCAAAGAGAATCATCCATAGCCAGTAGACATACTTCATGTCTCCCATCGGCACCCCAGAATTCAGCACCGACATATATTGGCTATAGGAAGAATAGACTAGGAAACTGTTCGCGATCAGCATCGCCACGGAATAGACTTTGAAATCGATACGGGTGGCTAGGCTACGTAGACCGATATGATGGGTTTTTAATGTCGCACTGATTGCAGCAAATACCACCATGATAATCAACAGTAAGGCACGGTTTTCAGTCCCAAACTTGAAAATGCCAAAGAATGAGGTTTCAAAACTGCGATAAGCGCGAATACTTGGATGCGCTTCAATATGCGTCATCGCCTTGTCATAGAACTGGTAGGACTCTTCACAGACCTGTTGTGCCTGCATAACTGCAGCACGCACATCCGCTTCAGAACGTACACCGAAGAAATCGGCATATTCATCGGCGGCATCTGCTTTTATCTGCTCCTGAACTTTTTGATCGACATTAATATTACGATCACATTGTGGTGCTTTCGGTTCAGCACGCAAAAACGAATATTGCATGCCTGTCGCCGGATCACCATACAGACGCTCGCCCATACGCAGTAACTGACCATGAATCATTTCCCCGGTTCCAATCACTAAGGTCAGTAAGAGCAAGATGAGCACGACAAAGGTCGAGATCCACTCTGTCCAGATATAACGTAACAGACCTAATCCTGATCTGTTTTGATTATCGTTGTACATGTATTTTCCTATTCTTGTTTTCGCGCCTTACATTCTTTTAAGCGCTGGTCTTTCTGTCTGCCCCGAAAATTCCTTTACAAGGGTCAGTATTATTATTTGCTGTTTTGACTCTGCATGAAAATCAGCAGAATAAAAATGACAATTTATCTTTTCTTTTTGTCTTTTCTGCCAACAGTTTCAGCTATCCCCAACATAGTTACCCAAGATATAGAGCAATGCGACTACCACTCCCCAGATCACCCCTAACAAATGCGCTTCGACCAGTACCGGACTGCCAATAAGTTGTGCAGTTTCCTGATTTCCAATGGTATTTTCCCAAATTAGTTTGGCAAAGATTAAAAATAATACCAGTACGGCAAATCCACGTTCACGTTGATAAAGCAGATGCACACAGGCGACTGCGACATAGGCCCCATGTAATACCCCGGATAGTCCTGCATATGCTTCAATATTTGGCAGGAAAAAATAAAAACTCAGGCTGATCAACGGTGGCAGAATCAAAAGGATTGAGACGAAATGCCACACAGATGCACGGGGAAAAATGAAAGGCAAACAGATAAAGGCAAGAATATTCAGAAAATAATGGGCCCAGCCGACATGCACCCAGTGCGCAGTCCAGAGCCGCCAGAATTCTCCGAGCAGGCTTTCCTGCCAGTAGATGAAAGCATCGTTAAAGATTTGCAAACTCGCTGAAAGAGAGACAAAAGCCGCCAGAAAAATAATTTTTCGTCGAAGATGTTGATCTTGCATCGGCTCCTTGAACTCCTTTCAGCATATTGAAAATGACCCCTATGAGCATCATTCACTTGATTTTTGATTAAATTATAGGTCAGCGCTGAACAGATCATCCAGTTCTGAGGAATTATCTGTTTCATCCCAGAAGGTCTGCATGCCATCATCTGCACTACGAATACCGGTATTTTCAGTCCAGTAACGGTCAGAAATACCATTCACCATAATGGCAGCCATACTGTCGATCAGCTTGAACTGAGGATTGACCGGTTTTTCATCACTACGTGCCTGATCAAAAGTTCTTAATGCATCACGAATTTTGGCATCATCCCCACTGGCCTGTGCGGCTACAGCATATAAGGCATGTGATAAACGTACACCTTTTTGCTCACCAATTTGTACTGACTGTTTCAGAGTTTGGTAAGGATCAGGTTTCCCATCACCTGCCCCTGGCAATAAAGTCCAGATGACAGCACGGGTTGCATTTGGCGCGCCCCAGAATTTGGTATTATCCAGACAGGTCATGCCACGCTCAACCACAGCCGCAATATCTTTAGGTACTTGTACGGCCCCACCCGAGTTAATGTCATTGGTCATGGCTTGCAAGCCACTCAGCATGCCCAGCAGATAAACTGTCTGTTCAATATCACTGTTCATGCGTGGACAGTCTTCACCCAGCGCTTTTTTATATTTTTTCTCATAACGGGTCTGAAATAACTGATAACCCGTGTACTGGCGTTGTGCAGCCAATGCAGCCCAGCGTTTCTGCTCAATCCGCGCATCCTGAGCTTCAGTCACCTGGTTGACTTTAGAAGCACGCAGATACCGTAGCTCTGCATCCAGTGCTTTCTGCTCGGCACAAATTCCGGCTGCAGAATACATCAGTACTGCGACACGAGTCGGATCAGCCCCCATTTCTTTAGTCGACATGATGGCCGGTGTTAAAGAATTCCCGGAATTACACACCATCTCGGCATCATCCATCGCCAGGATTGGTGGAACAATATGCTTTTCAGTGAAACCCAGCGCCACATTGGCACCGGTTTTAATGACCTGAGAACATCCTGTTAGAACTGTTGTTGTTATTGCAATGGTCGCCATACCTTGGCATATTTTTCGGACGCTCGACATTTTCCTGTCCTCTATAATTGTGATTATGTCCATTATTCTGCTAAACATATCAGAAGCATATAGCGAATAAAAGAGTATTTACTCTAATTTAGACCAGACACTTTGCCATTAAATCGCCCAGCTTCAATTGACTGTAGTAGATAAAATCCCAAATTTTGGGCAAAAAAAAGTAGCATTGCGACGGTTCAGCACATGCTACTTATCAACTTGGCAAGTCGAGAAGAAAATAGGTTCTCGAGCTTAATTCTGTTATTTAGGTGAAAATCTGTCCTTCAGCACCGTTCCCAGCCGTCCTATGACTAGGGCCATCACAATCGCAACGATCAAAAACATCCACATTGGAAATTCCATCATGATCTCCTGTGTTCGCTGTTGGTGAGTTAAATGTACCTGCTTATAAAAAAAGCAGCTGAAAAATTGTCAGACAATTCATTGTTTTTACAGAGAAATATAATTTTTTTGTCTGACAATTTAAGCGGGATTAGCGTATAAATATTTATTTTTAATCAATTTATTTAAAATTTCGGAATCTCATTTGTCGGACAATTAAAGTATTTTTGTTAAAACTTTCAAAGACTTCCATTGTTTAAAAGGTAACTGATCACACCAGATGAGCAACGGACGTGCTTTTGCATGTTGGAAATACACCACGATATAAGCTTGGTGATCAATCACGTGACTGATCAATACTCGCCGTGTGCCTTGTGCAGCTGTAGTCAGTGACCATTCACGTCCATCCAGATATTCAAACTGCTCAATGTGCGGTGTCTTACGATAAAACAACTGGTAAATGACCAGACCGATGACGCCGCAAACCAGCCAAATTGTCACAGGCAATAACTGATACAGCAGGAACATCAATACAGCAAAAATAAAAAGCTGAAACACCAGTGCACACTTACTGCGTTTCAGCTTAAAACAGCGATTATCCATGAACGTAAAATTTAAGTTTCTTGATAAAATCTTTTAATTCAGGGCGTGGGGGTTCTGACACTTCCATAAACCAGTCCAGCAGGTCCGGATCTTCCTGTGCAACCAGCTCAGCAAACATCTGTTTTTCGAAGGGATCAGCATTGAGATAATAGTTTTTCACGTAGGGATCAAAATATACATCGATCTCTTTCAAGCCACGACGCGCGCGATAAATCACTTTGCGCTCTTCTAAGGTGATGTCATCAGTCATCGAATTTTCCCAACTCGTTACAAACCTGAGTAGTTTACCTTAAGCCATTGCTGAATTTCGAGGTATTTCATACAAATGACCAAAAGCATCAGTAGATTCCCCAGATTTGAACATTCAGCTCATTGCTCCCTCGTCTGCTCTATCTTAAATTAAATAAAACATCACAATAAGGGAATTATAAGATGCATTCGAGCGCGATCCGTCCATTGGCCAGCATGCTGCCACGTCAACTTTTCAATGATGAACATGAAGCCTTTCGGGAGACGGTCCGTAAATTTTATGAAAAGGAAGTGACTCCTCATACAGAAAAATATGAACAGCAACAGCATATCGATCGTGAGCTCTGGAATAAAGCCGGTGAACTTGGCCTTCTCTGTGCCACGATGCCTGAAGCTTATGGCGGTTCTGACGTAGATCGTCTCTATAGTATGATTCTGATTGAGGAACAGGCCTATGCAGGCGACTCTGCGACAGGATTTTCACTGCACTCCGATATCGTGGCCAATTATATTCTGAACTTTGGCAATGAAGCACAAAAGCAACAATGGCTCCCGAAAATGGCAACAGGTGAAGTGGTCACAGCAATTGCGATGACTGAGCCCGGAACTGGCTCAGACCTGCAGGCAGTACGCACCAGTGCGGTATTAGAAGGTGATGAGTATGTGATTAATGGATCTAAAATTTTCATTACCAATGGCTATCTTTGTGATATGGCAATTGTGGTATGTAAAACGGGCCATAGCGAGAAAGGCTCTGCTAACCTGTCTTTAATTATGGTCGAAGCAGATCGTGCAGGATTTAGTAAAGGTAAACCCTTAAATAAAATCGGCATGAAAGGTCAGGATACCTGTGAACTGTTCTTTGACAATGTCCGTGTGCCTAAAGAAAACCTGCTAGGTCAGGAAGACATGGGTTTTATGATACTGATGAAAGAACTGGCTTGGGAACGGTTAATTGTGGCCATCATATGTCAGGCAGGGGCAGAAGCGGCATTCGCACATACAGTGAAATACACCAAAGAACGTCAAGCCTTTGGCAAACCGATCAGCGCTTTTCAAAATACCCGTTTTAAACTGGCAGAACTGCGTACCGAAATTGAAATTTGTCGGGCTTATCTGGACCGTTGTATGCAACTACAGCTTACTCAGGAATTGGGAATTGATGCTGCCGCAGCTGCTAAATACAAAATTTCTGAACTGTATAGCAAAGTGGTTGATGAATGCCTGCAACTGCATGGCGGTTATGGCTATATGCTGGAATACCCGATTGCACGAGCGTATCTGGATAATCGCGCGAACCGCATTTATGCAGGAACCAATGAAATCATGAAGGAACTGATTTCCAGATCACTCTAATTTGAAATATGAAAAAGGAGTACATCAGGTATTCCTTTTATCTATATCTACACTTAAGACACCAATCTTGGCTTGGCTGGTACAGCACTGGATCTCGTTTTAAATTTCAATACTCCATCTTCAAAAGATGCAGTTTTCAGCTCTTTACGGTCTGCCAGATAATTATTGGATACTTTCCAAGGTGCATGCTTACCCTGTTTCGGCATCACATCCGCTGCACGGGCAATATAGCCTGAAGTTAAACTACCCATCACCGTATCTTCAAGTAATTCGGTAGCATCCCCTTCTGCAATCACTTCATCATAACCATGCTGATCCATATAATTGAGCAGACGGCAGATATATTCTGCGGCAATGTCCACTTTCAAGGTCCAGGAAGCATTGATATAGCCAATAATCAGCGCCATATTTGGCACATCACTGACCATCACCCCCTGATACAGCATATGCTTCGACGTATCCAAAGGCTTGCCGTCCATCGTGGCCTGAATACCCCCCAGAATCTGAATATTTAAACCGGTGGCAGACACAATAATATCCGTATCCAGATGTTTACCTGATTTCAGCTGAATCCCGGTTTCAGTAAATTTCTCAATATGATCTGTTTCTACTGAAGCATGACCTTCCCGCAGGATTTTGAACAAGTCACCATCTGGCACTACACATAGGCGCTGATCCCAAGGCTCATAATTCGGGGTAAAGTGTTTCATGTCCACTTTACCTTTCAACTGGAACTGTACAGATTTTAATAGTAATGTTTTCAGTAATTTTGGCTGTTTTCGTGCGAGTGCATAGATACCACGTTGCATACCGATATTACGCGCACGGGTCAGCTTATAGGCCACATCTTCAGGCAATAATTTACGCATTTTTGAGTAAATCATATCGATCGAAGGCACTGACGCGATATAGGTTGGAGAGCGCTGTAACATGGTCACATGCCCTGCTCCGCCTTTAACCATGGCAGGAACCAATGTAATCGCTGTTGCACCACTGCCAATAATGACTACTTTTTTTCCGCTATAGTCCAGATTTTCAGGCCAATGCTGCGGGTGAATGAATGTACCTTTGAATGCTTCCTGATTCGGGAATTCCGGCTGGAAGCCTTGATCATAATTGTAGTAACCGGTACAGCCAAGAACAAAGTTAGCGATCCAGGTCTGCTTTTTGCCCTGAGCATTTTCAACTACGACTGACCATTTACGTGTCGCTGAATCATAATTGGCACTAACGACGCGATGTTGAAAATGAATTTTTGAGCTCAAGTTAAATTCCTGAACCACTTCTGCAAGATAATTTTTAATTGCCGAGCCGGAAGCCAATACACTTTCTTTTTTCCACGGCTTGAAGTTGAAACCAAAAGTCGACATATCCGAATCTGAACGGATACCCGGATATTTAAACAGGTCCCACGTACCGCCAAAGCTTTCACGACGTTCAATAATTTCGAATGAGCGTTGAGGACTATGTTTAGAAAGATGGGCTGCCAGACCAATTCCAGAGATCCCCGCGCCTACAATTAAAATATCAACTTGCTTTTCCATATTCTTCTTCTACCTGAGCATTGTCATATATTTTTATTAAAGCACAAAATTGACAATACACAATGTCAAGTTTAAATAAAAGTGATTATTTTTTATCTTTTCAGGACAAATTACTAAACTGCCTGATAATAGGTAAATGCAAGACAATAAAAAAGGCCGGTTTATTCAACCGACCTTTTCGAACAACGTTTGCTGCTCTACACGAAATTAGTTAACTTCGCGATCTACTAGCTCAACGTAAGCCATCGGTGCAGCATCACCTGCACGGAAGCCCGCTTTAAGAACACGTAGATAACCGCCGTTACGCTCTTTGTAACGAGGGCCAAGAACGGTAAATAATTTACCAACAGTTGCAGCTGAACGAGTACGAGCAAACGCCAAACGACGGTTTGCTACTGTATCGACTTTAGCTAAAGTGATTAAAGGCTCAGCAACACGACGTAATTCTTTTGCTTTAGGCACAGTTGTTTTGATCAACTCGTGCTCAAACAAAGAGTTAGCCATGTTTTGGAACATCGCTTTACGATGACTGCTTGTACGGCCTAATTTCACACCACTATTACGATGACGCATGGTGATAGTCCTACTTAATTAACGGCTACGATAGGCGAAACGATCGTCCATACGGAGACTAGCTGGTGGCCAGTTCTCTAAACGCATGCCGAGTTGTAAGCCTTTGGAAGCCAGAACATCTTTGATCTCAGTAAGCGATTTTTTACCAAGGTTAGGAGTTTTAAGTAACTCAACCTCAGTACGCTGTACAAGATCACCAATGTAGTAAATGTTTTCTGCTTTCAAACAGTTAGCAGAACGAACAGTTAGCTCTAGATCATCTACTGGACGAAGCAAAATTGGATCAACTTCTTCACGAGGTTCTTGAGCCACAGGAGCTTGATCTTTCTGAAGATCAACAAAGATTGCAATTTGTTGTTGCAAGATTGTTGCCGCTTTGCGGATTGCTTCTTCAGGATCAACTGTACCGTTGGTTTCAAGATCAATGACCAGTTTATCAAGGTCAGTACGTTGTTCTACACGAGCGTTTTCCACTGTGTAAGACACACGTTTGATCGGGCTGTAAGATGCATCTAACTGTAAACGACCCACTGGGCGAGTCTCGCCTTCTGGAAAACGTGAGTCAGAAGTCTCATAGCCACGGCCTTGAGCCACTTTCAGGCGCATCTTCAGATTGCCTGATGCACTTAGCGTGCCGATCAAGTGTTCAGGGTTAACCACTTCAACATTATGAGGTAAACGAAGGTCAGCCGCAGTTACGTCGCCTGGACCTTGTTTCTCTAATGTTAAATAAGCTTCATTTTGATCGAACAGCTTAATAGACAATCCTTTTAGGTTCAGCAAGAGCTCGACGATGTCCTGCTGCAAGCCTTCCAAAGTACTGTACTCGTGCTCAACACCTTCAATCTCAACTTCTACCACAGCAGCGCCAGGTAAAGAAGAAAGAAGGATGCGACGTAAAGCATTGCCCAGAGTATGACCAAAGCCACGCTCTAAGGGTTCTAGAATAACTTTTGCCGAGGTCCCGCTTGCCGCTTCGACCTTGATCGCTTGCGGAGTTAGAAACTCATTTGCAGTACGCGTCATATTGCTACCTCAAGGATTATTTAGAATACAATTCTACAATCAAGCTTTCGTTGATTTCAGCAGGTAAATCAGAACGATCCGGTGCAGCTTTGAACGTACCTTCTAGTTTAGAATGATCTACTTCCATCCAAGAAGGAATGCCACGTTGAGCAGCTAATTCAATTGCGTTTTTGATACGTAATTGTTGTTTAGCGCCTTCGTGAACTGCAATCACGTCACCAGCTTTAACTTGGATAGACGCGATGTTAACGCGACGGCCATTTAAAGTGATTGAACGGTGAGATACTAACTGACGAGCTTCTGCACGTGTAGAACCAAAACCCATGCGATAAACAACGTTATCAAGACGGCTTTCAAGCAGTTTCAACAGGTTTTCACCAGTTGCGCCTTTCACACGAGCAGCTTCTTTGTAGTAGTTACTAAATTGACGCTCTAAAACACCGTACATACGACGTACTTTTTGTTTTTCACGTAATTGTAGTGAGTACTCAGATTGTTTACCGCCACGAGCTCCACCATGTTGACCAGGAGCTTTAGCGTGTTTTTTAGTTTTGACGTCAAATGGTTTAACGCCAGATTTTAATTGCAGGTCTGTCCCTTCGCGGCGAGAGAGTTTGCATTTTGGACCAATATAACGAGCCATGAATGTTTCTCCTTACACGCGACGTTTTTTAGGTGGACGGCAACCGTTGTGAGGGATTGGAGTCACATCGGTAATGCTGTTAATTTTATAACCCACTGCACCTAATGCACGAACCGCAGACTCACGACCTGGACCAGGACCTTTAACAAGGACGTCCAAGTTTTTCAAACCGTAATCTAAAGCTGCTTTACCAGCAACTTCAGCAGCTACCTGAGCAGCAAACGGAGTTGATTTACGTGATCCACGGAAGCCTTGTCCACCTGAAGTGGCCCAAGCCAGTGCATTACCTTGACGATCGGTAATAGTCACAATGGTGTTATTAAAAGAAGCGTGAATGTGTGCAACACCTTCAGAGACGGTACGAGTGACCTTCTTGCGTGTGCGAGTATCTTTAGCCATCTTTTAGCTTCCAGAAATCTTATTTCTTAATTGGTTTGCGCGGACCTTTACGGGTACGTGCGTTAGTTTTGGTGCGTTGACCACGGACAGGCAAGCTGCGACGATGACGAAGACCGCGGTAGCAGCCTAAATCCATTAAACGTTTAATGTTCATGGAAATTTCGCGACGTAAATCACCTTCGGTCGGAACCTTGGCAACTTCTGCACGAATCGCATCAAGCTGAGCGTCATCTAATTCACGGATCTTAGTAGTAGTTGGGATACCCGCAGCAGCTAAGATTGACTTAGCAGTGTGGCGACCAATACCAAAGATGTACGTTAGAGAGATAACAGCATGCTTGTTATCCGGAATGTTTACACCGGCAATACGAGCCATTCAATTTTCTCCAAAAAGGCAGTAGAGATAATCAACCGCCCCACAAAAATCTTGAGGGGCGGATAATAACCCAATTCGCCTACTGAAATCAACAGGTCTTGATCAGATTAACCTTGACGCTGCTTATGACGAGGTTCTGCGCTACAAATTACGCGAATAACCCCATTACGACGGATAACTTTACAGCTACCACAAATTTTCTTTACAGAAGCTTGTACTTTCATGATGAAACCTCTAAGTGCGCTTATCCCTTAGGATGAGCAGTCGTTTTTCTCATTAACGTTTGATTGTCATACTGGTGCGAGGTGAGATGTGCTTGAAGCTGAGCCATAAAGTCCATCACCACCACTACCACGATCAGCAACGATGTTCCGCCCAAGCTAAATGGAATACCAAAAGAGCTTTGCAGAATCATCGGCATTAAACAGATGACAGTGATGTATATCGCGCCAATAAAGGTCAAACGATTGAGAATATGATCTAAGTAACGAGCAGTTTGCTCACCTGGACGAATACCAGGCACGTAAGCTCCGCTGCGTTTCAAGTTCTCTGACACTTCTTTAGGACTAAATACCAGTGCTGTATAGAAGTAACAGAAAAAGATAATTAACGCACCAAAGAGCACCAAATACAACGGCTGACCAGGCGATAACACCAATGCCAAGTCTTGTAGACTACGCTTGATAATTCCTGCACTTGGATCCGAACTACCAACCCACTGACCTAAGCTCGCTGGGAACAAAAGTAAAGAGCTGGCAAAAATTGCCGGAATTACACCCGCCATATTAATTTTTAATGGCAAATGCGTTTGCTGTGCAGTAAATACACGACGTCCCTGCTGCTTTTGGGCATAGTTCACCGGAATACGACGTTGCGCCTTCTCGATAAACACAATCGCTGCTAGTACAGCAATCGATAACAGACCAAAAATTGCTAGTCCAATTAGACTAGACTGGCCATTATCAACTGAAGTTAGAGACTGCATAACTAAAGTCGGCAATCCTGCAACGATACCTGCGAAGATGATCATGGAAATACCATTGCCCACCCCACGCTCGGTAATCTGTTCACCCAGCCACATCAGGAACATGGTCCCCGCAACCAATGAGGTTACTGCAGGAACATAAAAAGCCAGACCAGAGGTCAGGGTAATTCCCTGGCTGATCAGGCCAGCACACATACCGATTGCTTGCACAAGTGCAAGGAACAGCGTGCCTTGTCGTGTGTATTGGTTAATCTTACGTTTGCCCTGCTCGCCTTCTTTTTTCAAAGCTTCGAGCTGAGGAACCACAGTAGACATCAACTGCACGATAATCGATGCAGAGATATATGGCATGATCCCTAAAGCAAGAATCGACATTCGCTCTAATGCACCACCTGAAAACATGTTAAACAAACCAAGGATGGTACCTTGGTTTGCATTAAACAGATTTTCTAGCGCAGCATTATTAATCCCTGGTACTGGAATATGCGCTCCTAGTCGAAATACCAACAACGCACCAATGAGAAACATCATTCGACGAATAATTTCACGGTATTTCACATGAAATGGTTGGCCTTTCATCATGTTGACATGACCTGAAGAACTAGGAGTCATAGACACTGGGGATTACTCCTCGACTTTACCGCCAGCAGCTTCAACAGCAGCTTTAGCGCCTTTAGTCAATGCGACACCTTGTACAGTGAATGCACGAGTAATTTCACCAGAAAGTACGATACGAGCACGAGTCATGTCTTTACGTACAACGTTCGCAGCTTTTAAAGTTTCAAGAGACACGATGTCTCCTTCAACTTTAGCAAGCTCAGATAAACGTACTTCAGCAGTTTTCAAAGCCAATTGGCTAGTGAAACCGAATTTAGGCAAACGACGATAAAGTGCAGTTTGACCACCTTCGAAACCTGGACGAGTACCACCGCTCTTACGTGAGTTTTGACCTTTGATACCACGACCACCAGTCTTACCAACGCCAGAACCGATACCACGGCCTAAACGAAGGTTGTCACGCTTAGCACCTTCTGCAGGTGCAATTGTATTCAAACGCAGAGTCATGGCTTATTCCTCTACACTAACCATATAGTAGACTTGGTTGATCATACCACGGTTAGAAGGCGTATCTTGCACTTCTACAGTATGACCAATACGACGCAGACCTAAACCTTTCAGGCTCAGCTTGTGATTTTTCAAGCGGTGCGATGCAGATTTAGTCTGGGTAACTTTAATCGTTTTCATGATTGATTACCCTTGAATTTGTTCTACTGTTAAACCACGTTTCGCAGCAACTTTCTCAGGAGAAGTCATATCACGCAAACCGTTAAAAGTCGCGTTTACTACGTTAGCAGCGTTTGTAGAGCCATAACATTTAGTTAATACGTTACGTACGCCAACAGCTTCTAAAACTGCACGCATCGCGCCACCAGCAATTACACCAGTACCTTCAGAAGCAGGTTGCATGTAAACGCGGCTTGCACCGTGACGAGCATTGATAGGGTGCTGAACAGTACCATCAACAAGGTCAACAGTAATCATGTTACGACGAGCAGCTTCAAGTGCTTTAGAAATAGCAGCTGGAACTTCACGCGCTTTACCACGACCAAAACCTACGCGACCATTACCATCACCCACAACAGTTAATGCTGTGAAAGAGAAGATACGACCACCCTTAACAACTTTGGCTACACGATCAACGGCAACCAGCTTTTCAACAAGACCTTCGTTTTGTTCAACTTTAGCCATGATTAGAACTCCAAGCCGTTTTCACGGGCAGCATCAGCCAAGGCTTTGATACGACCATGATATTTGAAACCAGAACGGTCAAATGCAACTTTAGTAACACCAGCTGCTTTAGCGCGTTCCGCGATTAAAGCACCTACTTTCTGAGCTGCTTCAACGTTACCAGTAGTACCCGCACGTAGAGTAGCGTCTAGAGTAGAAGCTTGCGCTAATACTTTGCCGCCATCTGCTGAGATAACTTGAGCATAGATGTGACGCGGAGTGCGGTTTACACACAAACGAGTCGCACCCAATGCACGGATGTGCAAGCGTGTGCTTTTCGCACGACGCAAACGGGATTGTTTCTTTTCGTTCATAAGAACCTCGCGCCTTATTTCTTCTTAGCTTCTTTACGAAGTACAACTTCGTCAGAATAACGAACACCTTTACCTTTATAAGGCTCTGGTGGACGGTAACCACGGATATCTGCAGCGACTTGACCTAGAACTGCTTTATCAGCAGATTTAAGTACGATTTCAGTTGCAGTTGGAGTTTCAGCAGTTACACCTTCAGGAAGCGTATAGTCGATCGGGTGAGAGAAACCAAGGTTAAGGTTAACAACGTTACCTTTAACCGCAGCTTTATAACCTACACCGATAAGTTGTAACTTACGTTCGAAACCTTCGCTTACACCTTTTACAAGGTTGTTAAGCACAGCGCGAGCAGTACCAGCTTGCATCCAAGCGTCTTTAGATTCAGCTTTAGGAGCAATAACTAAAGTACCGTCTTCCTGTTTTAGCTCGACCAGCGCATGCAGGTTGAAAGACAATGTACCTTTGCTGCCTTTCACTTCGACCTGCCGGCCGTTCTGAGTAACTGTTACACCATTAGGTACAGTTACTGGGGCTTTAGCCACACGAGACATGAGGAATCACCTATTAAGAAACAAAAGCAATAACTTCACCACCAACGCCTGCAGCACGTGCAGCGCGATCAGTCATGATGCCTTTGCTTGTAGAAACAATTGCAATACCTAAACCTTGCTTAACGCTTGGAAGTGCATCTTTACCGCGATACTGACGTAGACCTGGACGGCTTACGCGTTTCACAGTTTCGATAACTGGCTTGCCTTCAAAATATTTTAAAGTCAAAGTAAGAGTTGCTTTGCCTTCAACTTCAGCAACTTCTACGTTTGAAATATAACCTTCTTGTTGAAGTACGTTAGCAATCGCAACTTTCAACTTAGAATTAGGCATAGAAACAGTTTGTTTCTTTGCCATTTGTGCGTTACGAACACGTGTTAGCATGTCGGCAACGGTATCTTGCATACTCATTTATAGTGCTCCTTACCAGCTTGCCTTAACAACGCCAGGTACATCACCTTGCATTACTTTATCGCGTACCATGTTACGGCTTAAGCCGAACTTACGGAAGTAACCATGAGGACGACCAGTTAAACCACAACGGTTACGTAGACGTACTGGAGATGCATTACGTGGTAATGCTTGTAATTTCATCATCGCATCGAAATGTTCTTCATCTGAAGCATTTACGTTTGCAATGATTGCTTTTAATTCAGCACGTTTTGCAGCGTATTTAGCAACAGTAGCTTCGCGTTTCAATTCGCGATTAATCATACTTTTCTTAGCCATTTCGACCTCTTATTTGAACGGGAAGCCGAATGCACGCATTAGCGCACGGCCTTCGTCATCGGTGCGAGCAGTCGTAGTGATGGTAATGTCCATACCACGAATACGGTCAATCTTGTCAAAATCGATCTCAGGGAACATGATCTGTTCTTTAAGACCCATTGAGTAGTTACCACGACCATCAAATGATTTCGCAGAGAAACCACGGAAGTCACGGATACGAGGAATCGCAATCGAGATCAGACGGTCTAAGAATTCGTACATACGTTCGCCGCGTAAAGTAACTTTACAACCAATCGGCCAACCATCACGGATTTTGAAACCAGCGATAGATTTACGAGCTAACGTAAGAACTGGTTTTTGACCAGCGATAGCTTGCATATCAGAAAGAGCACCATCAAGGAGTTTCTTGTCAGCAGAAGCTGCACCAACACCCATGTTGATAGTGATTTTAGTGATGCGAGGGATCTCCATCACATTCTTAATTCCCAATTGTTCTTTTAATTGAGCTTTAAGTTCGTCGTTGTAACGTGCTTTAAGTCTGGCCATTGCCTTTTTCAACCTATTACTTCGCTACCGCCACTGATTCACCATTAGATTTGAATACGCGAGTTTTCACGCCATCAATCGTTTGGTAACCAACACGGTCAGCCTTTTGGGTTGTAGCATTAAAAATTGCCACGTTTGAAATGTGAAGCGAAGCTTCTTGAGTTACGATGCCGCCTTCAGCGCCAGTAACACGGTTCGGCTTTTGATGCTTCTTCACCAAGTTAAGGCCTTCAACCTTAACGCGGTCATTAGAAACAGACAGAACAGTACCCTGTTTGCCTTTTTCTTTACCTGCGATCACAATTACTTGATCGCCTTTTTTAATCTTAGCCATGATCGCCTCTTATAGAACTTCAGGAGCCAATGAAATAATTTTCATGAACTGTTCAGTACGAAGTTCACGAGTCACTGGTCCGAAAATACGAGTTGCAATCGGCGCTTTGTTGTTGTTCAAAATTACAGCAGCGTTATCGTCGAAACGAATCACTGAACCGTCTGGACGACGGATACCGAATTTTGTACGTACAACTACTGCATTCATCACGTCACCTTTTTTAACACGTGCGCGTGGAATTGCTTCTTTTACAGTAACTTTAATAATGTCGCCAACAGAAGCATAACGACGATGTGAACCACCAAGTACTTTAATACATTGTACGCGGCGAGCACCACTGTTGTCTGCTACGTCGAGCATAGTTTCGGTCTGAATCATTGCCCTACTCCAAAACCGAGCATCACCGGTCACAATTTCGAAAGGCTCAAAGAGTACTCGAAATTGACCGATGATGCAACAAGAACGTTAATTACTCAGCAGCTACTTCAACAACTTCAACTAAAGTCCATGACTTAGTTTTAGACATTGGGCGGCTTTCTTTAATGGTTACAACGTCGCCAACTTTAGCTGTGTTGTTCTCATCATGAGCATGTAATTTTGTTGAACGGCGGATTGATTTGCCATACAACGGGTGTTGAACACGGCGTTCGATAAGAACAACGATAGATTTCTCCATCTTGTCGCTTACTACTTTGCCTGTTAACGTGCGGACTGTATTTTCACTCATTGTCCGTTCCCCTGTTTTTCGGTAAGGAGGGTCTTGATACGAGCAATAGTCTTGCGAGTCAATTGCACTTCGTGCGATTTACCCAATTGACCAGTTGCTTTCGCCATACGAAGACGGAATTGGTTTAGCTGTTGCTCATCAAGCAAAGCTGTCAACTCTTCTACCGACTTTTCACGTAGATCTTTAGTTTTCATTACATTACCGTCCGAGTCACGATAGTGGTTTTAAACGGAAGTTTAGCAGCAGCAAGCGTGAACGCTTCGCGAGCTAGGTCTTCGTTAACACCATCAATTTCGTACAAGACTTTACCTGGTTTGATTTGGCAAACCCAGTATTCCACAGAACCTTTACCTTTACCCATACGCACTTCAAGTGGTTTAGAAGTAATTGGCTTGTCCGGGAATACACGGATAAAGATTTTACCACCACGTTTAATACGACGGCTAATTGTACGACGCGCTGCTTCAATTTGACGTGCAGTCATTTGACCACGTTCAATTGATTTAAGTGCGATAGTACCAAAAGATACTGAGCTACCGCGGTGAGCTAGACCAGTGTTACGGCCTTTTTGCACCTTACGGAATTTAGTACGTTTAGGTTGCAACATGGATTATTCTCCTTTTTCAGCAGAACGATCATTGCGACGACCACGACGCTCTTGACCTTCACCACGACCGCGACCGCGTTTAGCTGGACGTTCTTCAGCTGGAGCTGGGTTCATGACTTGTTTCATGCCACCCAAGATCTCACCACGGAAGATCCAAACTTTAACACCAATCGTACCGTAAGTAGTCTCAGCACGCATAGTCGCGTAGTCGATATCTGCACGAAGAGTATGTAGAGGTACACGACCTTCACGATACCATTCAGTACGAGCAATCTCAGCACCACCTAAACGGCCTGAAACTTCTACTTTGATACCTTTCGCACCAGCACGCATAGTGTTTTGAACCGCACGCTTCATAGCACGACGGAACATTACACGTTTTTCCAATTGAGAAGCGATAGCTTCAGCAACTAGACGCGCATCTAAGTCTGGACGATCAATTTCGTTGATACTTACTTGCGCAGGAACACCCATAATAGATGTTAATTCGCGTTGTAATTTCTCAATGTCTTCGCCTTTTTTACCGATTACGATACCAGGACGAGCAGTGCTAATAGTTACTTTAGCAGCGCCTGTTGGACGTTCGATAAGAATATTGCTGATCATTGCATTCTTAAGTTTTTTAGTTAAAAACTCACGAACTTGCAAATCTTTAAGCAAGTATTCAGCGTATTGTTTCGGACTCGCATACCAGTTAGCGTTATGACGTTTCACAACACCTAGGCGGATACCGATTGGATGAACCTTCTGACCCATATCAAACCCCTACCTTAACGGTGATGTGACAAGTACGCTTAGTAATACGATCTGCACGGCCTTTAGCACGTGGCATAATACGTTTCAGGCTCATGCCTTCATCAACGTAGATCGTAGAAACTTTAAGGTCGTCTACATCTAAACTGTTATTATGTTCAGCGTTTGCAATTGCAGATTCCAACGCTTTCTTAACCAATACTGCAGCTTTTTTGTTGCTGAAGTTTAAGATGTTAAGGGCGTGCGCAACAGATTTGCCGCGGATAAGATCTGCAACCAAACGAGCTTTTTGTGCCGAGATAGCGGCACCGCGTAATTTAGCAGTTACTTCCATCATAGCACCTATTAACGTTTAGATTTCTTGTCAACACCGTGACCACGGTAGGTACGAGTCGGTGCAAATTCACCAAGCTTGTGTCCAACCATATGTTCAGAGATGATCACTGGAACATGGTTACGGCCATTGTGTACAGAAATTGTTAAACCAACAAAATCCGGGAGGATCATCGAACGACGC
Source organism: Acinetobacter sp. YZS-X1-1 (assembly GCF_000804305.1). Classification (NCBI taxonomy): domain Bacteria; kingdom Pseudomonadati; phylum Pseudomonadota; class Gammaproteobacteria; order Moraxellales; family Moraxellaceae; genus Acinetobacter; species Acinetobacter sp. YZS-X1-1. Next base: position 26,466 of record NZ_JWHB01000001.1, read on the forward strand.
GACCAAGTTTTGATCGGCTTACGGTTATTAGCCGCGATAGCCGCTTCAACCTTAGCGAACAAGTGCGCATCGACGAATGGGCCTTTTTTCAGAGAACGAGGCATTGTCAGATTCCTTTACTTGTTACTTAACGCGACGGTCGCGAATAATCATCTTAGTCGTACGCTTATTGGTACGTGTTTTGTACCCTTTAGCTTTTTGACCCCATGGGCTTACAGGTTGAATACCTTTGTTACGCCCTTCACCACCACCGTGTGGGTGATCAACTGGGTTCATCGCCATACCACGAACGGTAGGACGAACACCACGCCAGCGTGATGCACCAGCTTTACCTAGTGAGCGAAGGTTGCTTTCTGAGTTAGATACTTCACCTAACACAGCGCGGCATTCAACATGAATTTTACGCATCTCGCCTGAACGAAGACGAACGATAGCGTAAGAACCGTCACGACCCAACAACTGAACAGAAGTACCAGCTGAACGAGCTAACTGCGCGCCTTTACCGATTTTAAGTTCGATGTTGTGAAGAGTAGAACCGATAGGCATGTTGCGAAGTGGCAAGCAGTTACCTGGACGGATTGGAGCATCGTTACCAGATTGAACTGAATCACCAGCGCGTAAACCTTTAGGCGCGATGATGTAGCGACGTTCACCGTCAGCATACTTCAACAACGCAATGTGCGCAGTACGGTTTGGATCGTATTCAATACGCTCAACTACAGCTGGAATGCCGTCTTTGTTACGTTTGAAGTCGATTAAACGGTAGTGTTGTTTGTGACCGCCACCAACGTGACGAGTCGTAATGTGACCGTTGTTATTACGGCCGCCAGTACGTTTTTTAGCTTCAACTAGTGGAGCATAAGGCGCGCCTTTGTGAAGGTGATCATGAACCACTTTCTCTACAAAGCGACGTCCTGGAGACGTTGGCTTACATTTTTGAATAGGCATAGTTTTCGTCCTTATTCCGCTGCGCTTTCAGCGGCATCGCCCAAGTCAGCCATTTCAACATCTTGGCCAGCTTTCAGGGTGACGTATGCTTTTTTAACATCAGAACGACGTCCTAATGTTTTACCAAAGCGTTTAGTTTTACCTTTAGTGATCGTAGTGTTAACTTTAACAACTTCTACACCAAACAATTGTTCAACTGCTTTTTTGATTTCAAGTTTGTTTGCATCAAGTGCAACTTTAAATACTTGAACACCCGCAGTTTCACCTAAAACTTGTGCTTTTTCTGAGAAAACAGGTCCTTGCAGGACTTGATATAAACGTTCGTTGTTCATCCGAGTTCTACCTCAATTTTCTTAGCAGCAGCTACAGACATAACAACTTTATCGAACGCGATCAAGCTAACAGGATCGATTGCAGTCGCATCAACCACATCAACGTGTGGAAGGTTACGAGCAGCTAGATACAAGTTCTCATCAACAGCATCAGTAACGATCAATGCACGAGTAGCATTCAAGTCGTTAAGTTTTGCAAGCAATTCTTTAGTTTTTGGAGCTGCAACAGCAAACTCTTCAACTAGAACTAAGCGATCTTGACGAACAAGTTCAGCCAAGATGCATTGCATAGCACCGCGGTACATCTTACGGTTTACTTTTTGAGACCAGTCTTGTGGACGAGCAGCAAAAGTTTTACCACCGCCAACCCAGATTGGGCTACGAATAGAACCAGCACGAGCGCGGCCAGTACCTTTTTGACGGAATGGTTTTTTACCACCGCCAGAAACGTCTGCACGTGATTTCTGAGCTTTAGAACCTTGACGACCACCAGCTAAGTAAGCTGTAACAACTTGGTGTACAAGAGCTTCATTAAATTCACGACCGAACGCAACTTCTGATAATTCAACAGCAGAGCCGGAAACAGTATTTAAATTCACGTTATTTCCCCTCAGGCCTTGATCGTAGGACGAACAGTTACGTCGCCACCAGTAGCGCCAGGAATCGCACCTTTAACCACTAGAACTGAACGTTCTGCGTCGATAGATACAATTTCAAGACCCTGCACAGTTACGCGTTCAGCACCTAAATGGCCAGCCATTTTTTTGCCTTTGAACACGCGACCAGGAGTCTGGTTTTGACCTGTAGAACCTAGAACACGGTGAGAAACAGAGTTACCGTGAGTAGCGTCTTGAGTACGGAAGTTCCAACGCTTAACACCACCTTGGAAACCTTTACCTTTAGACTGACCAGTTACATCAACGATTTGACCAACTGTGAACAGATCTACACCGATAGTAGCGCCAACTTCACGACCTTCAAGCTCAGCTTCTGAAACGCGGAATTCTTGAACCAGACGACCAGCAGCAACACCAGCTTTCGCGAAGTGACCTTTCTGAGCGTTAGTTACGCGAGATTCGCGACGTTCACCAGTAGTGATTTGAATCGCTTGATAACCATCAGTTTCAAGCGTTTTGATTTGAGTGATGCGGTTAGGATCAACCTCAATCACTGTAACAGGCACAGAAACACCAGCATCTGTAAAGATACGTGTCATACCGCACTTGCGACCGACTAAACCAATAGCCATGTGCATAAACCTCTAAAAAAGCGGCCTAATTAACTTAGAGCGTTAATTAACCCGAAAGCCTTAACCCAATGCGATCTGAACATCAACACCAGCTGCAAGATCTAACTTCATCAATGCATCTACAGTTTTGTCTGTAGGTTGAACGATGTCGATCAAACGTTTGTAAGTGCGGATCTCGTATTGGTCACGCGCATCTTTGTTAACGTGTGGTGATGTTAAAACGTTAAAACGTTCAATGCGTGTAGGCATTGGAATTGGACCACAAACTTGTGCGCCAGTACGTTTTGCTGTTTCTACGATTTCTTGAGCTGATTGATCAATAAGACGGTGATCAAAAGACTTAAGACGGATACGAATTCTCTGGTTAGACATACCAGTTAACTCCAAGCCAAATATATAAAGAATCACTCTTGACGCATCTCACCCCACTATTTAAAGGCAAGTGTCAAGAGCAGTGAAATATCACTAAGGTCGTGATCGATGCCACGACTGTAACGATAGTTAACTACTTTCTTCGCAGTTAACTCCCTTCCTATTGAAGGGTCGCTTATTATAGCCATTGTTTATTGCATAAGCAAATCCCTTTTACGGTTTTTCTTGCTGTATTTCAATTTATTCGGGAAATCAATTGTTTATTTTTTACCCACTAGGCCGTTTTTTCCAAAACATATTGAATGGCTTGGTTTAATATTTGATTTCCTTGAATAAAATTATTTTTGGTTGTTCTTTTCAGTTGTTGAATGTCCTGTACGTATTTTCCAGAAAATTGTGAAATTTCTTCTTCATTTTCCAAAAACAGCTTTAAAGTTTCCGGGGTAATTTCCGGATGAAACTGGAAACCCAAGACATTCTTGCCGAGTTGATACATCTGATTACGACAGGCTTCATTTTCTGCCAGATGAATCGCTCCCTTAGGAAGTTCAAAAGTTTCACTATGCCATTGCATGATTTCAAACTGTTCAGGTAAAACAAAACAATCCTCTGGTACATGTGCGACTTTGCGTACCGTGGTCCAGCCTAGCTCCTGTTCCTGGTTACGGCTGACGGCCGCACCCAAGGCATTGGCAATCAACTGCCCACCTAAACATAGACCAATTGTCGGCTTGCCTTGAGAAAGATAACGGCGTAACCAGCGTTTTTCGATCTTGAGCCATGGATAATTTGCTTCATCATTGACGCTCATGGTGCCTCCCATGATGATCAGTAAATCAACTTCTTCAACTGCTGGTAAAGCTTCTATATCAAGTGGACGATCGACGGGTAAAGCAAAGAATTCAGTCGCAGTAATTTGCGCCTTATGCTGCTTTAAAAAATCAATACAACTACCAAAGCCCTCGCCAGCAATATGCTGAAAATAATGTACTTTTAACTGCGACTTCATGCGCCTAAACCTTTTGTTGTAGCTCTCTGATTTTAGGTTTTGCAAAAATGAAGCCAACTTTTTAGCAATGTCTGTTTTTTCAACATTTCACAACATAACTAGCAGCAATAATGAGATTCTCTTAAGCTAAAGCAATATTTGATTACATTTAAGAGCATTCACGTGAAAAAAAATCCTCAAACAGCGCTGATTCATGCACCACGAAAGGCCCCGCAATACATTTCGAGTATTCAACCTCCCTTGTTTCGTGCATCCACCATTATCTTTAACAACACCGATGCCCTATTTAATCGCCATTGGACTGATGACTATGACTATAGCTATGGCACGCATGGTACACCGACGACATTTACCTTAGGCGATAGCATTGCCCAGATCGAAGGTGGTCAATATTGTTTGCTGGCACCGAGTGGTTTATCCGCGATTAATCTCGTGAATTCTTGTTTTTTAAGCCAGGGCGATGAAGTGTGGGTTGCGGATAATATCTATGGTCCAAACATGGAACATCTACGCAATCTGGAAACCCGCTATGGTATTCAGGTCAAAGTCTATAATGCGATAGATGCAGATACTTTTCAGCCCTCGAAAAAAGCCAAACTGCTTTGGCTGGAAGCAGCAGGTTCCGTGACTTTAGAATTTCCCGATTTGAGTCGCTTGGTCAAGAAGGCCCAAGCGAACAACATCCTCACTGCGCTGGATAATACCTGGGGTGCAGGCCTTGCCTTTAATGCATTTGATTTTGGTGACGATCATTTAAGTATCGATATGACCGTGCATGCCCTGACTAAATATCCAAGTGGTGGCGGTGATATCCTGATGGGTTCAGTAGTGACCCGCGATAAAGAACTGCACCATAAATTGTTCCGTGCGCATGCCATTCAGGGTATTTCAGTATCAGGTGATGATGTCGCTCAGGTACAACGTAGTCTGGCATCGATGCAACTCCGATATGAACATCAATCACAAAGCTGTTTAACCTTATTAGACTGGCTCAAACAGCAACCAGAATTTGTTCAGGTCTTACATCCGGCTGATGCTGACAACGCAGGTCATGAATACTGGAAAGAAATTTGCAAGCACGAACACAGCGCCGGACTGGTCAGCGTGATTTTTGACAATAACTACAAGCTGCAAGATATTCGCAATTTCTGTGACAGCTTACAACTGTTTAAGCTTGGCTTTAGCTGGGGTGGTCCTGTCAGTCTGGTCATGCTATATAACTTAAAAGAAATGCGTGTGCTTGAACATTCACATTTGAAAGAAGGTTTTCTGGTTCGTTTCTGTATTGGTCTGGAACATCCCGAAGATCTGATTGAAGATATTCAGCATGCACTACAAGAAATGAAAAAACTTAAAAATGAATAAATAACAATAGGAAAATTTATGGGCACACTAATCATTATTGCTAAAAAAACCAGTGATACCACGCAAGATATTGTACTGCACTCACAGCTTGCCAACCGTCACGGACTAATTGCCGGCGCGACCGGAACCGGCAAAACGGTAACTTTGAAAGTTTTGGCAGAAAGTTTTTCCCGCATTGGTGTACCCGTGTTCCTTGCCGATGCCAAAGGCGATGTTTCCAGCCTGGCCAAGCCGGGGGAAAGCAATCCTAAGTTTGATGAACGCATTAAAAGCCTGAATATTGACTCACTTCCTTTTGAAGCTTCGCCGGTCGTGTTCTGGGATCTGTTTGGCGAACAGGGCCATCCGATCCGCACTACCATTTCTGAAATTGGGCCGCTTCTGCTTGCCCGCATCCTGAACCTGAATGACACACAAGAAGGTGTTCTCTCAGCAGTCTTCCGGATTGCCGATGATCAGGGCCTGTTACTGATCGACCTTAAAGACCTGAAAGCCATGCTGAGTTATGTCAGTGAACATGCTGCAGACTTTAAAGTGGAATATGGCAATCTTTCACCTGCCAGTCTCGGTGCGATTCAACGCAACCTGCTCGCGCTTGCTGATCAGGGTGGGGATAAATTTTTTGGTGAGCCGGCATTAGACCTGATGGATTTCCTGCAAACGGATAGCCAAGGTCGCGGTAATATCAATCTGCTGGCTGCCGACAAGCTGATGAACACACCGAAGTTGTACGCCACTTTCCTGCTATGGATGCTGTCAGAGTTATTTGAACAGTTACCAGAAGTGGGTGATCTAAACAAACCGAAACTGGTGTTCTTCTTTGATGAAGCCCACCTACTCTTTGATAATGCCAGCCCTGCCCTTCAGGAAAAGATTGAACAGGTGGTGCGTCTGATCCGCTCCAAAGGTGTCGGGATTTACTTTGTCACCCAGAATCCACTCGACTTACCTGAAAGCGTATTAGGGCAACTCGGCAACCGCATTCAGCATGCTTTACGCGCTTTTACGCCTAAAGACCAGAAGGCAGTCAAAGCGGCGGCAGATACCTTCCGTGCCAATCCAGAATTTAAAGTGCAGGAAGCGATTACTGAACTTGCTATGGGTGAAGCGCTGATTAGCTGTCTGGATGAAAAAGGGACTCCGCAGATTGTTGAACGTGGCTGGATCATGCCCCCACATTCCTCTTTTAGCCCGATTACACCAGAAGAACGTAAGGCACTGATGCAACAAAGCATCGTGGCTGGTATTTATGAGCAGGAAGTTGACCGTGACAGTGCGCATGAGATACTACAGCAAAAAGTACTGGAACGTCAGCAGCAGGCTCAAGCCGCGGAACTTGCCAAGCAGCAAGCCAAAGAACAGGAAGTTCTAGCTAAACAGCAAGCCAAGGAACAGGAACGTTTGGCACGTGAACAGCAAAAAGAAGCTGAACGTACAGCTAAGCAACGTGAAAAACTTACTCAGGATATTGTGGGTACCTTTGCTAAAAGTGCAGCACGTAGTCTTGGTGGTAGTACCGGCCAGAAAATTGTGCGTGGTCTATTAGGTTCCCTCTTCGGGCGTAAATAACCCTCCTTTCTCCGATCGAAAACATCATTTTTATGGGATATTTTTATATCCCATAACTTTTTTATGGTTTTATGCTTTTACTATATTGTAAAAGCATTTTATAAGATGTATTTTAAATACATCTTATAAATAACAGACATGAGAGATCAGCTATGACTCCACAGCAAATTGACCTTGTAAAAGCCACTGTTCCTGTACTTCGTGAAAATGGGGTAGCCCTGACCGGTTATTTCTATAACCGCATGCTAGGCAATAATCCTGATTTGAAAGAAACCTTTAACATGGGACATCAACGCAGTGGAGCTCAAGCACAAGCCTTGGCAGGTGCGGTTCTGGCTTATGCTGAAAATATCGAAGATCCATCTGTGCTGTTACCTGTGGTTGAGCTGATCGCACACAAGCACGTGAGCTTAAATATTAAGGCACCGGACTACGGTATTGTTGGGGAAAACCTTTTATATTCGATCAGTGAAGTGCTGAACATTTCTATGGATGATCCACTGATTGATGCTTGGGCTGCAGCATACGGTCAACTGGCGGATCTGTTTATTGCAACTGAAAAAGCGATTTACGACCAGCATGAACAGACTAAAGGTAGCTGGTTAGGCTGGCGCAACTTCAAGATTGCCAAGAAAGTCGTGGAAAGTGATGAAATCACTTCGTTCTACCTGACTCCAGTTGACGGCGGTCCATTACCAAAATATGAAGCCGGCCAATACATTTCAGTACGTGTATTCGTGCCTGAGCTGAACCTAAAACAGCCACGCCAATATACTCTATCGACTTGCCCACAAGCGGATTACCTGCGTATCTCGGTGAAACGTGAAGACCAGAAAGGCGACATGGTTCCAGGCTGGGTATCCAATACCCTACACAGCCTGCCAGAAGGTTCAGAAATTGAAGTCTCTGCACCAACAGGTAACTTCTACCTGATCGATCCGAACAAACGTAATGTGTTCATCAGTGGCGGTGTAGGTCTAACTCCAATGGTGGCCATGCTAAACCAGCTGGTGACTCTGGACATGCCACAGCCTGTGACTTTTATCCATGCCTGCCGTAGCAAACAGGTTCATGCAATGAAACAGCATATTCATGACCTGAAAGCCAAATACCCACGTTTAAGCACAATGACTGCTTATGAATTCCCGCACCCAAGCGATAAACTGGGCGAGGATTATGATGTTGCCGGTCGACTGGACTTAAGCACTGTAGATAGCGCATTATTACCAGCCAATGCAGACTACTATCTCTGTGGCCCAATGCCATTTATGGCTGAACAGCAAAAGGCACTTGTCGCTCGCGGAATTCCTGCTGAGAACATTCATAGCGAAGCCTTTGGCACAGGTGGTGTACGCCACTAACTGCTTCTTCAGCTTAAAATAAAAACAGAGGGTTAGTCTGGTATGCTAGACTAACCCTAATTTTTTCATCAAAAACATCAGTATTATCATGCAACTGAATAAATTTACTGACTATGCGCTGCGCATACTGATGTATGTTGCACAACCTCGTGATCTGCCTTATACAATTGCCGAGCTGGCGGAGCGCTTACAGATTTCACAGAACCATGCCATGAAAATCGTCTACTTTATGGCAAAACAGGACTGGCTCATTACCTCTCGCGGTAAAGGGGGTGGAATCCGTCTCAATCCGGCTGCCCTGAAAGTTCAGCTAGGACAGATTGTGCGTATTCTACAACGTGACAACCAGATTGTAGAATGTAATGATCCACCTTGTATATTACGTACCAATTGCGGATTAAAAGGCATTCTGGATCAGGCTGTGGAGCAGTTCTATACCAGTCTGGATCAATATATTCTGGGTGATGTCGTTGAACCGACTAAGGAACATTTTAGTATCCAGTCACCGATTAGTCTGATCAATCTCTAATACCCTTATTCTATTGAACAATTCTAAAGTTCGCTTGCCCGCCCGACTTCCTTTATAATAGCTTCTTGTATAATTAGTCATTGAAGTTGAGTCATGCATCACAGCAGAGGAAAGTCGAAAAACAGTAAGGCATCAAATGCCCCAAAGCAAAAGATCAGCTATGAAAAAAAGGTCGATCCAGCCATTACTGAATATTCGGTACAAGCCCTCAACTGGTTACGCAAAGCTGAGTTCCTGATGAGTGCACCCAAGCTGAGCTTGTGTGTAGAAGATACCGGTTATGAAGTGGCTTTTGCTGGCCGCTCTAATGCGGGTAAATCGAGTGCCATCAATGCCCTGACCAATCAGAAACAGTTGGCCCGTGCGTCCAAAAAACCAGGCCGTACCCAGATGATCAACTTCTTTAGCCTTGGCAATCCGGATCAGCGTCTGGTCGATTTACCGGGTTATGGCTATGCAGCGGTCCCAGAAGCCATGAAAATTGTCTGGCAGAAAGAACTGGAAAACTATCTGATTCACCGTAAGAGCCTTCAAGGTCTGGTGTTGCTGATGGATATCCGTCACCCGCTACAACACTTTGATGTGATGATGCTGGAATGGGCGTATTCACGTAAATTATTCGTACATGTCCTACTGACCAAAGCCGACAAACTGAACCGTGGCCCCGCTTCGAAAGCGCTACAAGAAGTGAAAGCCAAACTGAAAAAGATGAAGCTGGATTTCTCGATTCAACTATTCTCTTCTCTAAACAAGCAAGGTTTGGAAGAATTGGCCAGTGTGATGGGCGGCCGTTTGAACTTCACTTTGAATCAAGCACCTGAATTTGATCTGGACAGCATTCCTGAAGCTTCAATGCATGATTTAAACGAAGCTGATGAACCAATTGAATTATTAGAAGATGAAGATGAGACCAACAGCGCTCATGAAGTCAGTGCCAGTGAACTGAATGATCTGGACGCACCTGTGGAAGTCGATCCAACTGAGATTGTCGAACAGGATCCACACAAATAAGCCGAATGTGTTTGATCGGATAAAAGGATGTCCCGTATTGCCTGCTGCAATTCGGGATATTTTTTTCATACTGTCTTGATCAAGCAGTGATGGATTCACACCATGTCTTTACTTTCGCGCTTCAAAACAACAATAATTGGCTCTTCCATTTCCTATTTTATCCAGCCTCGCAAAGTCAGCTTTGAATGGCAAGACACTCCAGTCGACTGGATTCCTGATCAGCCCTTTGCCAGTTACTTCGTCAATGAAATTAACAATATTCTGCCCGCGAGTGAACTCTGGTTCTGCCGCTTATATAATAAAGTTCTCCCCCAGATCACTGACGAAAAATTAAAGCATGATGTACAGGCGTTTATCCGTCAGGAAGCCATGCATGCCCAGGCACATAATTCGTCCAATAAAGAATATTGATCTGAACGTCAGATTGATAGCCAGCGCAATTTGGACATCATGCATTTCCTATTTAACAAGCTGCTCGCCGATCAGCCATTCGGTCTCAAAATTCCTAAAATCTTAGAACACCAATGGGATCTGTTTCGTCTCGGTATCATTGCGACGATAGAACATATGACCTGTGTCTTGGGTAAATATGCACTCTACAATACTGAATGGGAACGTCTGGGTGCTGATCCGAATATGCTGGATCTGGTGAAATGGCATGGTGCTGAAGAAATTGAGCATCGTAGTGTGGCTTTTGATTTATACCGTCACCTAGGTGGCGGCTATATTGCGCGATATTATCTAAGTGTGGTGGTCATTATTGGTGTAATTGGCCTTTGGGTGGATGGTGCTGCACATTTAATGGCACAGGATCCACGCTTTAAACCACTTAAACCTGCCATACATAAACCCTGGATTTGGAAAGGATGGTTACGTATTTCCCAGTTAGATAACCGCCTGTTGCCAAATCCACTGTGGTTAGTATCCCAACAGCTCGGCTACTTAATGCCCTGGTATGATCCGGTGCATGAAGGCAGTACCGATGATGCGCTGCATTATCTCAACCATTCACAGGCAGCCAAACGTGCTACTCTCAAAGTCGCTTAAGCTTGCCTGTTATTACAATTTCTAACAGCAGAGATCGCTTCCCTGCTTTTTATTTGTCCTGAGATAGAAATATAACAATCATAATCAGGAGGGAGTTATGCAAGCACGGATTTCTGTGATTACCCTCGGTGTGCTCGATCTGGAAGCTTCACTACACTTTTACCGTGACGGACTGGGTTTTCCCAGTGAAGGCATTATGGGTGAAGAGTTTGAATATGGCGCGGTGGCTTTTATTCAATTACAACCTGGTCTTAAGCTTGCCTTATGGCCACAGCGTAGTATCCAGCAAGATACCGGTCTGGAGCCAAGCCCAATCTGTCCGACTCAAATGACTCTGGGGCATAATGTCTACGGTCCCTTAGAAGTCGATCAAGCAATGGCACAGGCAGAACGTGCCGGTGCTAAAATTATTAAACCTGCACACACGACTTTTTATGGCGGATATGCAGGTTATTTTCAGGACCCCAATGGTCATCTCTGGGAAATTGTCTGGAATCCAGACTTAGATAAAGCTGAATTAGACAAAGATTAAACTGGCACTTCAGGCTCGCGGGTATGTCGATCTACCACCACACTAATCATCATATCGCCCTGTACATTGACCACAGTACGTACGGTATCCAGCAGACGGTCAATTGGAAGTAAAATCGCAATCGCTTCAGCAGGCAGCCCCACCGATTGCAGCACCATGATCATGGTGACCATGCCGGCGCTTGGAATGCCCGGTGCACCTAGGGACGCAATCATTGCCGTGGCACAAACCACCAGCTGCTGACCTAAGGTTAGATCCAGCCCCATCAGATTGGCAATAAACAAAGCTGCGGCTGCTTCATAAAGTGCTGTTCCATCCATATTCAGCTGCGTGCCAAGTGGAATCACAAAACCGGCTGTTTGCGGACGTACCCCTAGATTTTCCTGCGCGCACTTTAAAGAAATCGGCATGGTTGCCGAACTGGAACTGGTGGCAAAGGCGGTAATTAATGCACTACGGGTGCCTTTAAAAAAAGTCAGTGGATTCATTTTTCCGAAGATCCATAGCAATAATGGCAACACCACTATCCCATGAAAAATTGTGGTACCTGTCACGACTGCCGCAAACTCGGCCAGACGGCTCAGTACTGAAATATCTTCAGTGGCAATTAACTTGGCGAGTAATGCAAAAATCCCAATCGGTGCCAGTTTCATGATCCAGCCAATCATCAACATCATGATGTCAAAAAACTGGTGACTGAGCTTACGCACAGTACGGAAGCTGTCTCCACCTGCGACCAGAGCCACACCGATAAATAGAGCCAAAATTACAACGGCTAGGACATTGCCATCAGCAAAGGCCTTAAAGGGATTGATTAGGGTATTCTGAATAAAATTAGTAAAGAAAGACGACGGCGTTAAGGTATCAGGCGTTTGATGCTGAGCCATGGCATCCTGAAACATCACCACATCCACACCTCTCCCTACATCAAACAGATGTGCACAAGTGAGGCCAAGAATCAGTGCCAATGAGGTGGTGGTCACACAACACAGCAAAGTAATTTTCCAGGTTCGACTCAGCTGTCCCCCCGCCTGCAGATTAGACACACCAACCACGATTGAAGTAAAAATCAGAGGAATCAAAATCATTTTCAGCAGGCCAATAAAAAGGCTGCTGGCAATTCCAATCCCGTACAGGCCGACATCAAAAAATGTGCTTTGCGGAAATAAAGTCAGTAAAAATCCAAACAGTACCCCCAATACGGCGGCAATTAAAATCTGCGTATTTAAGCTCATTTTACATGCATTTTTAATATTGATCTTAAGGGCAATATGCCATGCAAATACTGGAGAATCGAGTAATTTTTTATAAAGAGCCATGCTTAAAAAACATAAAGCCGGATCTGGGATCCGGCTTTATTTAGATTAAAAGTCCGCTTTACTGGGTTTCAATTTCACGTAAACGGATCAGGCCTTCTTGTGTGGTGCTACAGACCAGCTCACCATTTTGCCACATGCGGCCAAAGTTCAGACCACGCGAACTGGCACTTTGAGTAGCATCCATGTCGTATAACATCCATTCATCTACCCGGAACGGTTTATGGAAATACATGGCATGGTCAATACTGGCACATTGCAAGCTTGGAGACAGATAACTCAAACCATGCGGACGTAGTGCCGTGGTCATTAAGGTAAAGTCTGAATAGAAAGCAGCAATCGCTTGATGTAGGGAAATTTCATCCACTTCTGCAGCAATCTTTCCATGAGTACGGATATAGTGCGCATAATTCGGCGCTTCCGGTTGCGGCTGGAATGGGTTCACCGGCATCACAGGACGAATCTCGACATGACGGTCACGCATGAAAGACGCACGTACATTTTCCGGAATAAATTCAATAATCTGCCGGGTGAGTTCTGCTTCATTTTTCAGGCTTTCTGCCGGTGGATATTCAGGTTCTGAAATCTGATAGTTCAGGCCTTCTTCCTGATGCGCAAAAGAAACCATACACATGAAAATAGTACGGCCATGCTGAATGGCACGAACCTGACGGCTGACGAAACTTTTGCCATCACGGATACGGTCTACTTCATAAATGATCGGTGCATTGACATCGCCACCAAACAGGAAATAGGCATGCAATGAATGTGCAGGACGATCTGTGGTATAAGACGCAGCACGTAGGGCCTGTCCCAGAACCTGCCCACCAAATACGCGCTTGCCTACCAGATTACGGCTAATTCCCCGGAAAATATTTTCTTCTAACTTTTCTAAACTGAGCAGCTCGACCAGTTCCTGTGTTAAGGCATTCATAAGCAACCTGTGTGATATTGGCAAGATCCAGAAGTGTAGAAATAAATCTATACAATTTATTCTGAATATTCTGCCATAAAATCCAAGCAATCTTCTAAAGATTGATTGACTGTTCTGTCAACTGCTCTTGCAACTTACTAGGAAAAACATCTGCTTTCGCGCTAAAATTGAACCACTTCGATTGAATTTGTCAGAAAATGACATATTGTTTGTTTTTATAATCAATCAAAATAAATTCCCTCAGAAATTCTGTAGTTTTGGTCAGTAAAATTAGGAGTAACTATGTCCAAGAGTGGCTTTGGTCAAATGTATCGCAAGCTTTCAAGTAAGCTACTTGATCTTGTGGTCACCCCGCATGTTCTTGGGAAAGTACCAAGTGAAGTGACAACTCCTACTACTGACCAGATTCCGGCAGCGCAGCAGAAAATTGTCTGCTATATCTTGCAGAATCATTCACGCAGTAATGCGCTGGTAGTTGATGCAGAAACTCGCCGTTTAAATATGCCACCTGCGCTCGATCCTCTACAGATTGGTGACAGCAAGGAAAAGGCTTCTGTGCTGTTCCTGCAGTACCATGATGAGAATAATCTGCTTAGCTCACCACCACATGCCTTTCCACCACGTCTGTTACGTCTGATTGAAGTACTCGAAAAAAATCCTGAACTAGACGTGGAACTAGTACCGGTCACTGTGCTCTGGGGTCGTGATCCTGAAAAAGAAGATTCCTGGTTCAAGCTTTTATTTACCGATACCTGGTCAACACCAAGCCGAGTCAAACAGCTGGTGAATATCGGTCTGCATGGCCGCCAGTCTTATCTGGAGTTTCACGAGCCGCAATCTTTACGCGCCCTCATGGACTTTGCCAAAGAAACCTATCCAAATTCAGCGCCAGCGACCTATATTGTTAGCCGACTAAATGATTATCTAGATGCACAGCGTGAAGTGATTCTCGGCCCTGACCTGTCAGATCGCCGTAATGTGATGCATGGCCTGATTAAATCTCCGGATGTACAGGCGGCTATTCGTAACGAAAGTATCCGTAGCAAAATCAGTATGCTGGAAGCAGAGCGTCGTGCGATTGGCTATCTGAATGAAATTGTATCGGACTATTCTCATTCTACCGTGCGCTTCGCCGATAAAGCCCTGACCCGTTTATGGACCCAGCTCTATGACGGTGTTGAAGTGCATAATTTCAGTACCGTGCGTGAACTGGCCAAAGATTATGAAATTGTCTATACGCCATGTCACCGCAGTCATATCGACTATTTGTTATTGTCTTACGTAATCTATCGCCGTGGCCTAATGGTGCCTTATATTGCGGCAGGCGATAACCTGAACATGCCATTTGTGGGCCAGATCTTACGGGGTGGTGGTGCTTTCTTTATCCGTCGTACCTTCCGCGGTAATGCACTTTATACCACTGTATTTAAAGAGTATCTGTATAGCGTGCTGTCGCGTAATACTCCACTGGAATACTTTATCGAAGGTGGCCGTTCACGTACTGGTCGTCTACTGCCACCAAAAACCGGCATGCTGGCGATGACCATACATAGTCATTTACGTGGCAAGGCCAAGCCAATTGTCTTTGTTCCGACTTATATCGGCTATGAACGCCTGATGGAAGGTGGTACTTATGTCGGTGAGATGAACGGCAAGCCGAAAGAAGCAGAATCTATTTTCGGTATCCTGAAAACCTTGCGCAAAATTGAACGTATTTTTGGCAAGGTCCATCTGAACTTCGGTGAACCGGTATTTCTGGATGACATCCTGAAACAGCACGGTGCAGAACATATCAAAATTGAAAAGAATGATGATCCGATTCCGCAGCCGGTATCCGACGCAGTCAACAGTTCCGCTCAAGCCATTCTGGAAAATATCAACCGTGCAGTCGTGGTGAATCCGGTTTCACTGCTGTCACTCATTTTATTGGCAACACCGAAACATACCCTGGACGAAGAAATCTGTATCAAGCAGCTGGATACCTACCGTAATCTGCTGGTGGCTTTACCTTATGATGAGCGTATGCAAATTACCTCACTTTCAGGTAAAGAGATTATTGCCTATGCAATGAAGCTCAAGCTGATCAAACGGGTGAAACATGTTCTGGGCGATATTATTGCGATTGAGGATAATCAGGCTGTATTGCTGACCTATTTCCGTAATAACATCGTGCATAGTTTTGTACTGCCTTCCCTGATTGCAGCACTGGTAGAACACAACGGCATGATTCGTCGTGAAGATGCGATTAATGCCAGCAGTACGCTCTATCCGTTCCTGAAAGCCGAGCTGTTCCTGAAATGGAAAGAAGACGAAATTCAGCAACACGTTGACGCATATATCGATGCTTTACTTGCAACCAACCTGATCAGTGAAGATGGTGAAAATCTGGTAGCACCAGCACCAAATACTGAAGCGCATCACCAGCTTGAAGTTCTGGCTGCTCCAGTGACCCAAAGTCTGGAGCGTTACTATATGACACTGGCTTTAATCACTCAGCGTGGACCAGGCAACATTTCGACCCGTCAGGTGGAAGAACTGAGTCATCTGGTGGGGCAACGCCTTTCTGTACTATATGAATTCAACTCACCAGAATTCTTTGATAAAGCCTTATTCCAAAGCTTTATCAAAGTTTTGACGCAAAAAGGCTATATATGTACCAACGAAGACAATGCCATTGTCTATGATGAGCAGCTGACCAATGTTGCGCAGTATGCAGATCTGGTACTGGATGAAGTGAAGCTGCAAATGCTGCATCACATCACGTCCTTTACCGATGAAGAGCTGAAAGAAGCATTAGATGCAGTTGCGGCTGAACAAGCCAAGAAACGTGCGAAACGCAAGAAAAAGTAAAGCTTAAGTAAAGGAAAAGAGAGGTTTTTGCCTCTCTTTTTTTGCTTGAGAATTAATAAAAATAATAGATATTCCCTCTCCTTTTAGGAGATGGTTAGAGAGAGGTGATTTAAAAAACCCTCCTCCTAACCTCCTCCCAGAGGAAGGAGGAACTTCCAAATTTATAAATCAGTCTTATTCATCAACTCTAAATAATCCTGAAAACAATCCTGATGCTCTAACTCAAAGCCTATCTTTTCCATTCTTGTGGCATACAGCTTTTTACCCGTCACCCTGTCACTTTCCACTTTCAATATAGGTACGCCCATCTGCTGCTGGAACCATTGCAGGGCTTCATGCAAAAGTTGTGGCTCATTATTGGTCAAAATATATGAAGAATCAGGATGTTCCACGTGAATCATCTGAGCCAGAAAACGTGATAAATCTTCAATATGAATCCGATTCGACCAATGCAGATTTGGATAGCTGGTCATTGATGCTGCCATTTTCTGCATACGTGCCACAGAAGTCCCATAAATCCCACTTGGGCGGATAATGGTGCATTGTTCAGGATAAGCGGCGAGATACGCCTGTTCCATGTGATGCAGAATTTCACCTTGAGCATCATTCGAATGAATTTCAGTCTCATCATCCACGCTTTCACCCGCATTCTGTCCATAAACCCGGGTTGATGACACCACCACCATTCTTTTTACCGGATGAAATTTCAAGGCAGTAACGATTGGCTGAACCGAATCCAGATAAGTATGCTGATAGGCTTCGACACAACTCTGTTTGGGACTGAGTAACACATAGACCCAATCTATCGGAGCGACTACACTTAAATCCAGAATGTGCACATCCTGAATCAGATGAGTTGCGAATGAATCTGTTTTGGGACTTTGGCTAATTGTGCTAATTTGATGACCTTGCTCAAATAATTGTTTAGCTACCCGCTCGGATGTTTTACCATAACCAATAAATAAAATATGCATTCGACACCGAATCACAGACCTGGTTGAGGGGACATGGCTGCAGTCCATCAGTTACAAGGCGTTGGCAATGCCGCCGCTGCTTTACTCGAAAAACTAAATATCTTTAATACTGATGATTTGCTTTTTCATCTACCACGTGACTATGAAGACCGTAGCACGATCATTCCCATGAATCAATTGACAGTGGGACGCAGCTATTTGCTGGAAGGTGTCGTGAAAGGGGTTGATTTCCCTCCCGGTAAACGCAAGTCCATGGCGGTGTTACTGGATGATGATTCTGGCAAAGTAACCTTACGCTTTTATCACATTTATAAAGGCATTACCGATCGCTGCAAGCTAGGTAACCGTTTAAGGGTCTTTGGTGAAGTACGAGTCGGCGCCCGTGGTCTGGAAATGTATCATCCAGAGCTGCAAGTCATTACTGAACATACACCTCTACCCCATACCCAACTCACCTCGATCTATCCGGCAACCGAAGGACTGACTCAGCCCAAGCTGCGGGAATATATTAAACAGGCACTAGAACTGCATAGTGATGATTTGCCTGAACTGTTGCCACAAAAATTTAGCAATGGTTATGGCCTGAAGCAGGCATTGGAATATATTCATCATCCACCGTTGGATGCCAATATGTTGCAGCTCACTCAAGGCTCACATCCGGCACAGCAGCGTCTGATTTTTGAGGAACTGGTGGCGCATCAAATCAGTTTACTGACTCGGCGTGCCTTTATTCAGCAGATTGAAGCCCCTTCATTTTCCCCGAGTAAAACCTATGCCAAACAGCTTTTGGCCGGTTTGCCTTTCGAAATGACCGGTGCACAAAAACGTGTATCCAAAGAAATTGCCATAGACCTGAAACAGAATAAACCGATGCTACGTCTGGTGCAGGGTGATGTGGGTGCAGGAAAAACCTTGGTTGCCGGCGTAGCAGCTTGTCATGCCCTAGAAGAAGGCTGGCAAGTCGCGCTGATGGCACCCACTGAAATTCTGGCCGAACAGCATTACCTCAACTTCAAGCGCTGGTTCGAACCACTCGGTTTAAATGTCGCCTGGCTTTCCGGGAAACAGAAAGGTAAAGCCCGTGCTGCAGCAGAGCAAGTGATCCGTGATGGTAGCGCGGATCTGGTGGTGGGCACACATGCCCTGTTTCAGGAAAATGTCGAGTTTGCCAAACTGGGCTTAGTGATTATTGATGAGCAGCATCGTTTTGGGGTCGATCAACGCTTAGCCTTGAGAAATAAAGGCTTGGATGGCATGTCGCCGCATCAACTGGTGATGACCGCGACCCCGATTCCACGCACGCTTGCCATGTCAGCCTATGGGGATCTGGATACTTCGATTATTGATGAACTCCCACCGGGCCGTACTCCGATCCAGACTGTGACTATTCCGTTAGATCGGCGAGAAGAGGTTCTGCAACGGATTGCCACGAATTGTGCTGAAGGTAAGCAAGCTTATTGGGTATGTACCTTGGTAGAACAGTCTGAAACGTTGGATGCCCAAGCTGCAGAAGCAACCTTTGCCGAAATTAAGGAACGCTTTCCTGAACTGAATATCGGTCTGGTACATGGCAAGATGAAAGCCGATGAAAAACAGGCAGTCATGCAGGAATTCAAAGACAACAAACTGCAGCTACTCATTGCTACAACCGTAATTGAAGTCGGAGTCGATGTTCCGAATGCGTCCATTATGGTGATTGAAAATGCCGAGCGTCTCGGCCTGTCACAACTACATCAGCTGCGTGGCCGGGTGGGTCGTGGTGCCAAAGCCAGTTTCTGTGCCCTCCTTTACAAAAATCCATTGTCCCAAAATGGTCAGGAACGTCTGCACATCATGCGTGAAACCAATGATGGATTTATCATTGCCGAGAAAGATCTGGAATTACGTGGTCCAGGTGAATTACTGGGTACCAAACAGACCGGTGATATGGGTTTCCGTGTAGCCAAGCTGGAACGTGATAATCACTTGTTGAATCAGGCCCATTATGTCGCCCAGCAGATGCTAAAAGATTATCCGAAACAGGCGGATGGATTATTAAAACGCTGGCTACCTGAGGCTCCACGCTATGCCTATGTTTAAGCTTTTACAACAGGGTAAACTCTGGCTGAATCGTTTACAGCCTTGTCAGCTGTGCCAGACAGATTATCAAAACCTGCATTCTGTCTGTCAGGATTGCTGGCAACAGTTACCTTGGGCACATCAGACCATTCAGCGTCAGGAAATGCAGTTTCAAGTGGCTTGTGACTATGCCTACCCAATGGATCGCCTGATTCAATTATTTAAATATGAACAAAAGCTGCATCTGGAACCTTTATTGGCAGGTGCATTACTGACCTTAAAATTTCCTAAAATCAGTGCAGTGGTTCCTATGCCGATTTCAACCGAACGGCTGGTCGAACGTGGCTATAATCAATCCCTATTACTAGCCAAGCATGTTGCCAAACACTTACAAGTTCCTGTCTGGCAGCCCATTGAACGACTCAAGCAACATTCACAAAAAGGCTTAAGCCGTCTGGAACGTATCGAAGACATTGAAGCCCAATTCAGGGTCACTACCTCTTCAAAAGTTCGTTATCGTAAGGTTCTGATTATCGATGATGTGGTTACGACTGGCAGCTCGATTCGAGCTTTAAGCCAGCAACTGGAAAAACTGGGCTGCCAGCAGATTTACGCCGCTTGTCTGGCAGGAGCCAAACTTTAAATCAGGCTTGTACCAATAAGTTCTTTTTAACCCAGGGTATGACAATTTCTGTAGTCAATGGTGCAAGTTTCACATCTTTCTGATTCAGGTCCACCCATTTCATTTCGGCAATCTCAGCCTCAATATGTGGCTCGCCATCTAATTGCACCAGATAAACATAACTGACCAGTTGATGATCCGGTTCGTTGGCAGTTTGTGTCTCAAAACGCCCAATGAATTGCTGAATCTCAGCCTGACAGCCAATTTCTTCCTGAATTTCACGTAGCAGGGTGCGTTCAGGTGCTTCATCCGGTTCCAACTTGCCACCGACTTGCATGAAACAGTCAGTATTTTTCTTACGAACCACCAGCAGCTGCTGATCAGAATTCAAAATAATGGCAGCTGCAACGGTAATAATTTTCATGAATTCGGAACGATCAAATAGGAAATCCCTATTTTACGAGATCTTCCTGATCGACCATACCCCATTTTGCTTCAGGCGGCTGGTAATCTTGAAATTTCTGCAAAATTTCTTCGAAGTCATCACTCACAATCAAAGCTTCAGTAAAACGTGGCTTGGTAAAACCTTTGTCTGTGGTCATCTGAATGAATTTAACCAGATCATCATAAAAGCCATCGACATTAAGAAAAGCACAAGGTTTTTTATGAATCCCGAGTTGAGCCCAAGTCCACTGCTCAAAAATTTCCTCGAGCGTTCCAGCCCCACCTGGAATGGCAATAAAACCATCGGAGAGTTCTGACATTTTGGTCTTACGCTCATGCATATTATCGACCACATACAACTTCGTAATATGCGGATGTGCCAGTTCGCGATTTACCAAGGGTCTTGGAATGACACCAATGACCTCGCCCCCTGCAGCTAAGGCACTATCTGCTACAATGCCCATTAATCCGGAACGACCCCCACCATAAATTAGTGTTTGCTGTCTTTTTGCCAGGGTTTGGCCTACCTTTTCAGCAATTTGTTTATAACTAGGTTCAGAACCTAGCGCTGAGCCACAGAAAATTGCGATAGAATTCATCATTTTCACCATTGCATTGCCGGTATATAGTACGCAGGCAGCGCCTGAGAGTTTTTTTTCAAAAATAACTGCACAATCAGTGTTTTTATTCAATTCCTTGTCTAAAATACACGCATTTAGATTAACATACTGCGCAAGGGAGAAAAGACAGCATGCTTGAAGCCTTTTACGCCACAGAGCGCGGTAGCCTAGAAGATGCCACCATCAATGGTGATTTCGACCTGCATCCGGAACTGGTTTGGATAGATTTAATTGCGCCTTCACAGGAAGAACAGCAATGGATTCTGGATGCCTATGAGCAAAACCTGCCCACTTTAAAGTCTCTGGAAGATATTTCTTCGAGTGCCCGATTTTACCGTGATGATGACGGTATTTTGCACATCAGTACCTATTTCTTAACGAAAAATAAAAATTATCAGGTCGAAAGTGAACATGAGGATGATGCCAGCATCCTCGCGACAGTTCAGACAGTCGCTTTCATTTTACATAAAGACCGGCTCTTTACCCTGCGTGGTGAAAAGCTGGTAGCTTTCCGGGCCTTTCGTGCCCGTGCACGTCGCAATGATTATGATATTGACTATAAAGATCCGACCTGGATTCTGCTCGGTTTACTCGAAGCCAAACTGGATGAGCTAGCGGATATTCTGGAAGATGTACATAAGGATCTGGAAAAATACTCAACTGAAGTTCTGAATAACCGGCATCGTGAGCAGATCCTCGATCTGGATGACATGATTACCCGTCTGGCCCAACTGGAAGATATGCTCGGAAAAGCTCAGCTGTGTCTGATCGATTTACGACGGGTACTTACCTTCCTGTCACGTCCACGAGCCTTAGGCAGTCATATTTATGATGCGGATATTCGGGAACTCAGTGAAGACGTTCGCTCACTGGTCGAGCATGATGCCTTCCTGTTCCAGAAAGTCCGCTTCTTGCTGGATACCACGTCCGGATTCATTAACACTGAACAGAATGATACGATCCGTCGCTTCTCGATTTTACCGAGTATGCTTGCCCCACCCATGCTGATTGCCAGTATTTACGGGATGAACACTGATGTCTTGCCCTTCGCTCAAGGTTCGATGAGCTTTGTGATGGTGAGCATTATTATTATGGGCTTTTTGATTGGGCCATTGATTTACTTTAGATGGAAGAAGTGGATTTAGAATCCCTCCTAATTTCTCCTAAGGGAGAAATTTCCCTCTCTTTTCAGGTGATGTGCAGTACTGCTGCTCAAGGGTGAGGTCAGAATTAACCCTCTCTAACTCTCTTGTGCTTAGATTTAAGGCAGTGCTTTAAATCTCGCCCAGAGAGAAAAGACTTCCAATATTTGCTTAAAGTTCGAGTCTAGGCCCATTTTCTCCACTTTTTTAAAATACAAGTCCCCTCTCCTTTCAGGAGAGGGTTAGGGAGAGGTTAATTAACTAATCCCTCCTAAGCTCCCTTTGAGAGAGAGGAACTTTTTTAAAATATACCGGCAATAAAAAAGCACCTTTCGGTGCTTTTTTATTTACTGAATGATCTGTAAATCATCCTGCAAATGACAGGCCTGAATGATCTTCATCATTTTCTCAGGAACCGCTTTAAACTGTAGTCCTCGTACTTGTGGAGTTTGGCGCAACCAGCGCACCAGAACTGCCAAAGCCAAAGTACTACCCTGCTTAAGTCCAGCCAGATTAACTACCACAGGAAACTTGTCCTGTGACTGAATGACGCGCAGACCATCTAAGTAATAGCTTTGCGCATTGTCAGCGTCAATCTTGCCTGAAACCTGCAGTTCCTGATTATTGAATTGAATCACAGCTCACCTATCTTATTTTTTCTTGTCAATCGCCGCTTCAGCATCTGGCTTGAAGTTAGCAATGGCTTTATCCAGGTTGCCACCATTACGTTTTACTGTAGCCGCAAACTGGTTACGGAACTGCAGACCTAGGTCAATACCAGACACATTGATGTTACGGATTTTCCATTGTGAACCTTTATCAACCAGCTGGAAAGCAACCGGAATTTTCTCGCCTTTGTTATTAAAGTCGATGGTCACCACAGGATTTTTGCTGTTAGTCGCCTTGTAAGGACGAACGCTGTAAGTCTGGTTACTGAACTTAGAGAAAGCCGTACCATAATTTTCAATCAGGGTTTCACGGAAGTTTTTTTCAAACTGTGCACGCTGCGCTGCAGTACTATACTGATTGGTCGCATAAGTCCCCATCACGATCCGCGTAAACGATTGTGAATCGATATACGGGTCAAGGTTCTGACGGACAATCGTTTTCACAAGCGCAGGATTATTCTGCAATTTGGCATGATCGGTTTTAAGACGATCAATCAAATTGTCTGCAACTCTTTTAATAAAAGCAGGTGGGGCTTCAGACGGTGCAGCAAACACTGTACCAGCAACCATTGTTGAAAGAATGCTTGCAGCAAGCGTTTGTTTTACTAAAGTCTTCACTCAAATCTCCTCAATCTGTTATTCAACAAATGCAGGTTCTGCATCTGTTGTTTCTGAAAATGCAGCTTCTTCTGAGGCACTTTCCTGACTATCTGACGATTTTCCGGCACCACCGGTAATAAATTTCGTCACTAAATCTTCAATTTCCATGGTCCCTTGAGTGTTCACAATCTGCTCACCACGTTTCAAGTAAGTCAGACCGCCACCTGGAATAATTTTCAGATACTTTTCACCCAATAAACCATTTGTTGCTACCATAATGTAAGCATCTTCATCAATATTGGTGATGGATTTCATGTTGTCTAATAGTTGTTTTTCCATTGATTTTTGTTGCGCAGGATCGGCTGCGGTATAGTCTGAACTATAACGTAACTCTTCGAGGGCTTCCTGCTGAACCTGCTTGAGCTGCTCGGCATTAAAGGATGTCAAAGAGCCATCCAGTGTCATATGGACTGTAGCTAAACGGGTCACCGGATCAAGTGTAATTTTATCGACCTGACCGACTTTCACCCCACTTAAAGCAACTTTAGCGCGTGGTTTGATGCCATTTACATTTTCAAAAGTCGCTGTCATCTGATAGCTATCAGAAATATTGGTGCCTACCAGACCGCTGACACGCATCGCCAAGAAGAACAGGGCGATACCGAAAAGAATGACAAAAACACCAACGGCCAGCTCACTAGTACGTGATTTCATTAAATACCTCCGAACATGACCGCAGTCAACACGAAATCAAAACCTAATACGCACAGCGAAGAATAGACGACCGTACGTGTTGTAGAAGTTGCGATACCTTCTGATGTTGGTTCACAGGCATAACCCTGATAAACCGCGATCCAGGTACAAATTAATGCAAAAACAAAACTCTTGATAATGGTGCCATTCAGGACATCTTTATAGAATCGCACGGTACTTTCCATGCCACTCCAATATGCCCCTTCATCAGCACCCAGAAAATCAACGCCTACCATTTTTCCGCCCATAATCCCGACCGCAGCAAAGATCACTGAGAGCATTGGCAAGCTAAAAATACCGGCCCAAAGGCGTGGTGAAATCACCCGTTTTAAGGGATCAACCCCGATCATTTCCATACTGGACAATTGCTCGGTCGCTTTCATCAGACCAATTTCGGCGGTTAAAGCAGAGCCGGCACGACCCGCGAACAGTAAGGCAGCAACCACAGGTGCCAATTCACGTAACAGGGTTAAAGCCACTGCAGTACCAAGCATCGCTTCACTACCAAATGTTGACAGGATGGTATACATCTGCAAACCGAGTACTGAACCAATAAACAGGCCAGATACCGCAATAATCAAGAGTGACAACACCCCAACCCGGTACATCTGATAAACAAACAGCTTTACTCCAAGCCAGGTCGGCATGGAAAAGAGAATCTGTAACAGCATCAGTGTTGCAACACCAATCCCCTGAACACGTTCAATAACGCGTCTACCTAAGGCAGCAATGGCATTCATGAACGTACCTCATCACTTAAATAAGCCTGATGACTAAACTGATAATCTACCGGGCCTTCAACCGAACCGGTTAGGAACTGTTGCACAAAGGCTGAAGGATGATTTTTCAATTCCTCTGCTGTGCCCTCACCCTGGATTTTGCCTTCTGCGACCACATAGATGTAATCAGCAATCGATAAAGTCTCTGCTACATCATGCGAAACAATAATGGTTGTTAAATCCAATGCTTCACGTAGAGAGCGGATCAGTCGGGTCAAAACTCCCATGACAATCGGATCCTGCCCGGCAAAAGGCTCATCGTACATGATCAGCTCTGGGTCCAGTGCAATCGCACGAGCCAATGCGACACGACGATTCATCCCGCCAGACAGCTCTGAAGGCATCATCTGCTCTGCCCCACGCAGTCCTACTGATTCGAGTTTCAAAGCCACGATTTCAGCAATCAGATGTTCAGGCAATTTGGTATGCGCACGAATCGGAAAGGCAACATTTTCATAGACGCTCATGTCGGTAAACAGAGCACCACTTTGGAACAGCATGCCCATACGTGCACGTGCAGAAAAAAGCTCAGAACGGGACATCTTGGCAATATCTTTACCGTCCAGTAAAACCTGACCCTGTTCAGGCGTCAGTTGCCCACCGATCAATCTTAATAAAGTGGTTTTACCAGTTCCGGAAGGTCCCATAATGGCAGTAATCTGTCCACGACGAATGTTTAAACTGACATCGTCATAAATTACACGCTCACCCCGCTTGAAACTCAAATTCTTGACTTCAATCAAAGACGGAGGATCCTGCGCTGTTTGATTTTTCATAGCTGAGTTTATTCCTGCATTTTTTCAGCATGCATATGACAAAAGAACGAAGTTCAACATGTTAGCATTTGAAAATGAAGGGTCAAGTTCATGGAAAACATAATGCTCCATGCCTGGCCATATATTTCTAGTAATCAAAAATTTTATTTCGACGCGATTTTAACAGACTATGATCCATTTAAAAAATGATATACATAATAAATCAGATTGCATAAAAGCAGAGTTACTGCAATGTAGGACATGTACCTCTCAATAATATGAAAGACTATAAAAAGACGCTTTCAGATTACCGATCATCATAAACCCAGAAAAAGTTGATGAAGTAGGCATTTTATGCTGAAAAAACAAAAAATCAATGCATAAAAAAACCAGCACTCAGGCTGGTTTTTTTTTCAGACGTTATTCAATTAGTCATTGAATTTACGACGTGGACGATCTTCACCGAATGAACGCTCGCCACGTGGCTTGTCATCAAAGTTGCGACGCGCTGGACGGTCATCACCGAATGAACGCGCTGGAAGATCACCAAAACCACCTTCGCGACGTGCTGGACGATCACCGAAATCACGTTTTGGACGATCACCGAAACCACCTTCACGGCGTGGAGCAGGACGATCACCGAAATCACGTTTTGGACGGTCACCAAATGAACCTTCACGACGTGGTTTGTAATCTACACGGTTACCGCGGTTGTCATCATTACCTTCAAAACGAGGACGGTCACTAAAGTCACGACGTGGACGATCATTGTTAAACTCGCGACGTGGACGGTCTTCATTGAAGTCACGACGTGGACGATCACCGAAACCACCTTCACGACGTGGACGATCGCTGTTGAAGTCACGACGTGGACGATCTTCGCCACCGAATGCAGGACGTTCGCCACGAGGTTTGTCATCGAAGCTACGACGTGGACGGTCATCACCGCCTTCACGACGTTTGAAGTTGCTCTCGCCTTCGAAACGACGACCACCACCGAAGCCACGACCACCATCACGACGACCGCCACGACCGCGACCAGCGCCATCACGGCTACCGCGTGCAGGAGGTGGAGATGGCTCAAGACCTTCAATTTCAGATACATTTAGACGAGCTTCAAGAAAATCTTCTAGTGCACGGATTTTACCGCGTTCACGATAAGTCGCTAAAGTAATTGCTTTACCAGTACGGCCCGCACGACCTGTACGACCAATACGGTGTACATAGTCTTCGTTCTTCATAGGAAGACCAAAGTTGATCACGTGAGAGATTGTCGGTACATCAAGACCACGTGCTGCAACGTCAGTTGCAACCAGGATTTTTGCACGACCTTCACGGATGCTGCGCAGACGACGATTACGAACGGTTTGTGGCATCGCACCATGTAGAGCAACAACGGACAAACCTGCTTCAGCAAGTTCTTCAGCCAGCATATCTGTATCTTCTTGAGTAGAAGCAAAGACCACTGCCTGATCAACATCTTCTTCGTTTAACCAGTGAGTAAGAAGTTTTTTCTTGTGCTCAAAGCCATCAGTCCAGTGTAAAGTCTGGGTAATGTCCGTGTTGGTAGAGTGACCAGTTTCAATTGCAATACGCTCTGGCTCATTCATCATGCGTTCAGCAAGGGTAATGATACGTGGAGCGAAAGTTGCAGAGAACATCAGTGTTTGTTTACGGTTTGCAGCCAAGTCACCGATTGCTTCTAGGTCTTCAGAGAAGCCAAGGTCTAGCATGCGGTCAGCTTCGTCGACGATCAGCGAGTCAACTTTGTCAAGTTTGATTTGACGACGGTTAACAAGGTCAAGTAAACGGCCTGGAGTTGCTACCACAACCTGTGCACCTTTTAACTGCTGGATTTGTTTACCAAAAGGCATACCACCCATAATTGCAGCAATACGAACACCTTTCATGTGACGTACAAATGCGATCGCGTCTTGGCATACTTGTTGTGCCAATTCACGAGTTGGTGAAATCACCAAAATAGTTGGTTGAGTCACCGCTTTCATACGTTCTTTAAATGGTACGAAAGTATCTTGGTTAGCAAGTGCGTTCAAAGTTGGGAGAAGGAACGCAGCGGTTTTACCCGAACCTGTCTGGCTAGATACTAAAAGGTCTTTACCTTCTAGTGCAGCAGGGATAGATTGTTCTTGTACAGGAGTCGGAGTAGTAAAACCTAAGCCTTGAAGGGCTTGTTGTAACGATTCATGCAAAGAAAATTCAGCAAAAGTTTTGCTCATAGAGTATTCCACCCGGAAATTGGGTGCTCCATTAAAAATAAAGTCAAATGGACATCGACAAAAAGCGGTACAGCAATTAAACGCTGAAAAGAGATGATTCAGCGGCGATCCGAGTAACGACGATGTGATATAACGCACGCATGATTACGGCATAACCTGAAGGAATCGCTTTAGCGATTGGGGCGCGAGATATCGTCCTCTCTTTGGACCGCACGCGCATACACAATGATAATAAGAGAAATGTTCAGGTAACGAACAGAAATTAAGTGCGTGCGCAGATTATAGCAGGATTATTCATAAAGTCATCCGCTTTTCAGATTATTTTGTTTAACTGCTAATTTCTTCATCAATTTCTAAGACTTAAACAAGAAAAGAAATGTAATTAATTCTCCAACTGGTCAATTTTCTTTTTATCAAGGCTGTGGATCATCTAAATATGAAGATATTTATCAGGTAATTATTTTCAAAAAATAAAAAAGGCATCCCGAGAGATACCTTTTTAATATTCGATTTACGGCGTTAAACCCGATTATTTCGCTGCGTCACCCCAAGCAGGAACAACTGCTTGCATAAGAGGTTTCAGCATTTTCATTGAACAAGCCAAAACTTGACCATTTTCCATAGAATCGCTACCACCACGCGCATCAACCACAGTACCGCCCGCTTCTTTCACGATTAACTCGCCTGCTGCAATATCCCAAGGTTTCAAGCCAAGCTCGAAGTAACCATCAAGACGACCAGCAGCGACATAAGCCAGATCCAAGGCAGCTGAACCCCCACGACGGAATTGTGCACCTGCTTCAGTCACATTGAGCAATGCATCAAAATGATTCTTGGCATGAGAGACTACTTCACCATTACGTTTAGTACGGTAAGCATGACCAACTGCCAGGAAAGTATTGTTCAGACTGTCTTTAACATTTACACGGATACGGCGCTGGTTCAGCATCGCACC
The DNA here is from genome assembly GCF_000804305.1 of Acinetobacter sp. YZS-X1-1. Taxonomy (NCBI): domain Bacteria; kingdom Pseudomonadati; phylum Pseudomonadota; class Gammaproteobacteria; order Moraxellales; family Moraxellaceae; genus Acinetobacter; species Acinetobacter sp. YZS-X1-1. The sequence continues at coordinate 55,497 of NZ_JWHB01000001.1, forward strand.
ACGACCACGGCTCGCAGAGAATAGCTCATCTTTCACAGGGTCATAAATAACACCGTGCTGAGTTATACCTTTGTGCTGAACTGCGATAGAGATACAGAAATGCGGAAAACCGTTGATAAAGTTTAGTGTGCCATCAAGTGGATCAATCACCCAACACCAATCAGCGTCGTGACCTTTACCTTCTTGCAGACCAAATTCTTCACCAAGGAAACTGTGATTTTTATAGCTTTTACGTAGAGTATCGATGGTCAACTGTTCCAGATAACGATCTACACGCGTTACCGGACCATCAATGCCTTTTTCTTCGACTTGCAGATCGAGTTTATGACGATTTTGATGCGCTTTTAAAAGCTCTTGACCAACTAATTGAGCCGCACGCGCAGCCATCACCACCATAGGTTCCATTGAACACCCACTACAAATTTGAAGATACTGATAAAGAATAATGCATAAAAGCCCGCATATTTTAGCAAATATCCGGGCTTTTTGGGAAAAAATGTGTCGAAACTTTTTAAGAGTTTATAACAGGACGCTTTGACCTAGCTTTGACCAGGCTTCATTGATTGATTTTTCAATGCCTTGGCTATCAAGTCCTGCCTGTTGCAACATTTGACTATGTGTTGCTTGTGCCATAAAGCTATCCGCTAAACCTAGATTCAGGATGGGTTTAACAATTTGAGCTTCAGCCAGATACTCATTCACTGCACTTCCTGCGCCGCCCATGACTGCATGTTCTTCAACAGTAACAAACAGGCTGGTTGAATGGGCCAGTTGGTTTAACATTTTGGTATCCAGTGGTTTGATGAAACGCATATTTACCACGCGTACACCCACATCATGCTTGCTGGCAAATACTTGAGCAGCTTCAACTGCAGCTTGAACTCGACTACCGAATGCTAGAATCGAAACATATTCATCATATTGTTCGTTCAGACTGAGCAACAATTCTGCCTGACCGATCTGCATCTCGGTCATGGTTTTCTGGATTTCCACACCCAGTCCATTCCCGCGCGGATAACGCACTGCTGCCGGACCATGATACAGATAAGCCGTATGCAACATCTGACGGCATTCATTCTCATCTTTTGGTGCCATGATCACCAGATTCGGAATGGTACGCATATAAGCATAGTCATAAGCACCGGCATGCGTTGGGCCATCTTCACCGACCAGACCGGCACGGTCGATCCCAAACGTCACATCCAGATTTTGCAGTGCCACGTCATGCACCAACTGATCATAACCACGTTGCAGGAAAGTTGAATAGATTGCGACGACCGGTTTTAAACCTTCACAAGCCATACCAGCGGCAAGCGTTACTGCATGCTGCTCAGCAATAGCAACATCAAAGAAACGCTCTGGATATTCTTTGGCAAACTGCACCATGCCCGAACCTTCACACATCGCTGGAGTAATTGCCAATAAACGTTTGTCTTGTGCTGCTTCATCACATAACCATTGTCCAAATACATCTGAATATTTGGGTGCTGGATTAGGGGCTGCAACTGCATTGAGTTTGCTAATCGCGTGATATTTAATCTGATCACATTCTGCTGGCGCAAAGCCCTTACCTTTTTTGGTATAGATGTGGATCAGACGTGGGCCTTTACGTTTTTTCAAAGCTTTAAAAACGTGTACCAGCTGTTTAACATCATGGCCATCATAAGGACCAAAATAATCAAAACCAATGGCTTTAAACAGGTTATCTGCGGCATCAGTTGCAGCTTGATGTAAACGCGAGTTATACAGCCATTCCGGGTGCGGCTGTACATAAGCCTCACCATCTTCAGTTACGTTGACGAATTCGCCACGTTCCCAGATTGCAGCGAGATGCTTGGCAAAACCGCCAGTACTACATGAAATCGACATATCATTGTCGTTCAGAACCACCATCAGGTCAGCCTGATGTGCCACAGCATCATTCATAGCTTCAAAAGCCATACCTGCGGTCATGGCCCCATCACCAATAATTGATACGACTTCACACGGATTGTTCTGATAACGACGCGCCAGAGCCATGCCAAGGCCAGCAGAAATGGCGGTAGATGAATGCCCTACCCCAAAAGTATCAAATTCGGATTCTTCACGTGCCGGAAATGCAGCCAGACCATCTTTTGCACGGATTGTAGTGAGCTGTTCACGACGTCCGGTTAACGCCTTATGCGGGTAAGCCTGATGACCCACATCCCAGATCAGGCGATCATGTGGCGTATTAAAGCAGTAATGTAAAGCGACAGTAAGCTCAATCACACCCAGATTGGCCCCAAAGTGTCCTCCACTCTGACCCGCAGCATACAAAATGAATTGACGTAACTCATCCGCCACTTGTGTGAGCTGGCTTTGCTCGAGTGCACGCAGTTGCTCAGGATGATCGATCGCATCAAGCAACGGTGTTACAGGGCGTTGAGTTGGTATTTCTGTATACAGCATATATGGCAAAGCCTTCTAAAGCCTGGCAAAATCTTAAGCTAGGTCAATGGGGAATAACCGATCATATAGTTGAATTGTAGCAGCTTCAATTCAACTACGCTTCTAGCGATGCAATATTAAACAGCGATCTCGTCGGGATGAAAAATTTGCAGGCTACGATTATCCTGAATAATCTTACTATTTATCAACTATTATCGTTCGCTTTCTACAAAAAAGAAAATGTTCTTCATAAATTCAGCTGAGCAATTCTACTAATGTTTAAACATTACGCTATACTTTAGCTACTTTATTAGGATTTTACGGGTTCAGCTGTGCCTATCGAATTTGTCGCAACTTCAAGATTACCGACCGCTCATGGTGAATTTAAAATTACTGTTTTTCAAGACCCTAAGACTGGCGAAGAGCATGTCGCTCTTTCTAAAGGTCTCGAAGAACCAAGTGATGAACCTGTGCTGGTCCGTGTACATTCTGAATGTTTAACCGGTGATGCCTTTGCTTCATTAAAATGCGACTGTGGCCCTCAACTCCAGGCAACACAAAAACTGATTAATGAAGTGGGTCGCGGTGTCATTCTCTATTTACGTCAGGAAGGACGCGGAATTGGCCTGACCAATAAAATCCGTGCATACGCCTTGCAAGACCAGGGGCATGATACGGTCGATGCCAATCTGATGCTGAATTTACCTGCAGATGCACGTCAATATGATATGTGCAGCATCATGCTGGATCACCTAGGTGTAAAAGCCGTCCGCCTGATCACCAATAACCCTTTAAAAATTGATGCACTGAAAGGGCAAGGTATTAATGTAGTGGACCGTGTACCACTCACTGTCGGTCTGAATCCATTCAATGAGCAATACCTCAAAACCAAGCATGAACGCATGGCGCATATGTATCAGAAGGAAGATTTTTAAAAGAATCTCCCCCTGCCCCTCTTTTTCAAAGAGGGGAAATTTCCTTTTATATAAGTATAGGGAAGCCTCTCTTTTATAAAGGGAGGTTTGGAGGGATTTTTAAGATCCTAAGAGGGATTCTTAAATCGTCATTGAGAAAATCCGGTTCTCTGGCATGCGACGCTTTAAACGTAAATCAAAAGCCATGCAAATATTGCGTACAAATGGCTTCCCTTTCTCCAAAATCGTGACTGAAGAGTCTTCAATTTTGATCAGCTGATCCTGCTGCATTTCCTCAAGCTGCTTTAGAACTTCATTAATTTCAGCAAACTGCATGTCAGGTTTTGCCCAAGAGGTGGTAAAGCTACACATCAGGTTCAGGATATGTTTGCGAATAATCAGATCTCCCTGATTCAGAATATGCCCTTTCACCACTGGAATCTGATTCTGCTCTAGCAGTTCATAATATTCTTCAATAGTTTTCACATTCTGCGCAAAGCTATACCAGCTATCACTAATCGAAGAAATTCCGAGTCCGATCATCACCTGAGTTTTAGACGCGGTATAACCCATAAAATTGCGGTGCAAAGTTCCAGCCTGAAAAGACTGGTACATGCTGTCTTTTTCTAGCGCAAAATGATCCATACCAATTTCATGATAACCATGCGCCAGGAGCTTTTTCTTACCTTCTTCATAGCACTGACGCTTGATCTCATCTTTCGGTACATCCGCATCTTTAAAACCGCGCTGGCCATTCCCTTTAATCCAAGGCACATGTGCATAGCTATATAAAGCCAGACGGTCTGGTAATAGAGAATTGGTCTGATCAATGGTATTTAAGACATCCTCCAGGCTTTGAAATGGCAGACCAAAAACCAGATCATGCGAAATCGATTCATAACCAATTTCTCTTGCCCATTCAGTCACCTGTTTAACATTTTCATAAGGTTGAATCCGGTGAATGGCTTTTTGTACAGTTTCATTATAATCCTGCACGCCATAACTCACCCGACGAAAGCCCAGGTCATACAAGCCTTGCAAATGCTCACGCGTGGTATTGTTTGGGTGACCTTCGAAGCTGAATTCATGTTCTGCTGCAATCTCGGCTTTGGACAAAATACCTTGAATGAGCTGGGTTAAATGTTCAATTGAAAAGAACGTTGGTGTCCCACCGCCGAGATGAATTTCTTTGATGATGGGTTTTTCTTCTAATAACTCATAATACAGCTCCCATTCTTTCAGCACAGCTTGTATATAAGGCTGCTCGACTTCATGACGTTTGGTCACCCGTTTATGACAGCCACAAAAGGTGCATAAACTTTCACAAAATGGCAGATGGATATACAGGCTAATGCCTTCAGTCGCATTCGACTCCTGAAAAGAACGTTTTAGTGTCTGCTTCCAGAGCTCTAGTGAAAATCCTGACTCTTCCCAATAAGGGACAGTTGGATAACTGGTGTAGCGGGGACCGGGGACATTATATTTTTGAATGAGAGAATTTGCCTGCACAGTCATGAATGCCTACCACCTTATTAGCCAGGTTAATGCGCTGCATAGAGCGCTGTTGAGGTTATTGTGCGGAGCTCAAAAAAAGAATTCAACCTAGTAGTCTGGTCGGATTTGAGCTGAAGCAAATTGCTCTAAAACATTAGGTTGAATGTTGTTACAGATGGTGAGCATCCAGAAAAACACCTTAATTTTTAGGCCATTTTATGCTTTGATGTTATCAGTCTTTTTATTTCCCTATGAGGGTTCTGATGCAGCATCCCACCTCTGCAGATATTCAACGCGTTCGCGATTTTCTCCTCGACCTGCAAGCCCGGATTTGTGCCACGCTGGAACAGCAGGAACGTGCCGGTGGCGGCACAGCTGAATTTGTAATTGATGACTGGGAACGTCCTGAAGGTGGCGGTGGCCGTTCACACGTACTGCAAAATGGTACGGTAATTGAAAAAGGCGGTGTGATGTTCTCTCACATCAATATTTCCAAACTACCCGCTTCTGCCACTGAACGCCATCCGAATATAGCAGGAGCTAAAGCCCAAGCCATGGGTGTATCATTAGTCATCCATCCTAAAAATCCGAATGTCCCGACCTCACATGCCAATGTACGTTTATTTGTGGCGGAAAAAGAAGGTCAGGATCCGATCTGGTGGTTTGGTGGCGGTTTTGACCTCACCCCTTTCTATCCAAATGATGAAGATGTGCTGTCATGGCACCAGACCGCGCATGATCTCTGTGCGCCTTTTGGCGAAGAGGTTTATCCAGAACATAAAAAATGGTGTGATGATTATTTCTATCTAAAACACCGTGATGAGCAGCGCGGTGTCGGTGGCCTATTCTTTGATGACCTGAATCAATGGGATTTTGAAACCTGTTTTCAGTATATACAGGCTGTAGGCAATGGTTATCTCGAAGCAATTCTGCCAATTTTCCAGCGTAACCAAGACAAGTCTTATACTGAAGCACAACGTGATTTCCAGCTGTACCGTCGTGGCCGTTATGTGGAATACAATCTGGTATATGACCGTGGCACACTGTTTGGTCTGCAGACGGGTGGCCGGATTGAATCAATTCTAGTCAGCCTGCCACCTCTTACCGGCTGGTTATACCGCCCGGAATGGGCTGAAGGATCGCCAGAAAAACGTTTGACCGATTACTACCTTAAACCACATGATTGGTTAACAGAATTAAAAACAAAATAAAGCAATCAAAATATTTAAATACAAATTGCCCTCAGATCGAGGGCTTTTTTAATGGATAAATCCTCTATACTGCAACTCAGAAAGATATTTCAGGATCTACTCCTAGATCTCGACTCTGATAAAGATAAATTCTGTTAGGTAAAAATAACAATGTTTAAGCTTCACCTTAATCCTGCTACATTGGCCTTTTGGCTATTTCTGGCGCTTGGTATTAGTGCGATTAGTACCGCTGTCATCAGTCATAACCTGATTCTAGATGTAGTTGCCATTTTTGTGAGTGTCTTCACGATTGCCGGAACCCTCTTTAGTATGGCCTTGCTTTTTGTCGAACATATTATTGAAATCTGTAGTTCCTAAACCTTTAAACTCCAGCCTGCTTTTCACTGCTGACAGGCTTTAGCCCTCCTGCATTTTCACGTATATTAATGGCCATTTCCGCACATGGACATGGTGAAATGAGCAAGCAATTTGCCGTTATTGGCAACCCCATCGAACAATCACGCTCTCCTGAACTACATCAGGCTTTCGCTGCTAAAACCGGGGTCGATCTGACCTATACCAAACGCCTTGCCCCACTGGATGGTTTCACAGCCAATATCCAGGAATTTTTTGTTCAGGGCGGTATTGGCATGAATGTGACTGTGCCCTTCAAAGAACAGGCCTTTGCCCAATGCCAGGTCCTTACCGAACGTGCCAAAATCGCCAAAGCCGTGAATACCCTATGGATGAAAGATGGCATTCTGCATGGTGACAATACTGACGGACAAGGCTTAGTGGAGGCTATTCGTGCTCTTGACTGGACTCTGGAAAATACCGATATCCTGATTATTGGTGCTGGTGGCGCGACCCGCGGTGTTATCTATCCATTGGTACAGGCCGGTGTGAAGAAGATTGTTATTGCTAACCGTACTTTGTCACGTGCAGAACAACTGGTTGCCGATCTAAAAGACGCTGTTCCACAAGCAGAACTGCAAGCCATTGCCTTAACTGATTTAGCCGGTGAGTTTGATATTGTAATTAATGCGACTTCTGCCAGTCTTAGTGGTGATGCGCTGGTACTACCTGAAGCTCTACAGTTTAAACATGCCTATGAAATGGCCTATGGCAAACCGTCCACTTTTCTGGATCAAGCTCAAGCCCGTGGCGTCCCTACTTCTGAGGGTTTCGGCATGCTGGTCGGTCAGGCTATTGAATCTTTTTGTATCTGGAACGGGGTAAAACCTGAGCTGAAAGATTTTCTTTAATTCTAAATATTTTTCAGGTGAACGGGTTAGTCATTAATTCGTTCACTCTTTTCCTTTCATTAAAAACAATAAAATTAAATTGGATTTAATGACATGATTTATCCAATGATTAGACCCTAACATTCGTGTACAATTCATACAAAAACACCCCTAGACAATCTCCCTAAATATTGATTAAAGTCCAGACAGATAAGCGTTTTTAAATACAAGTGTCTTATTTAAAGATGGAGATTTCCTTTATTTAATCTTTAAACTTGTCTGATCTTCTCGATTCGCTTTTCTGACATTTTTATTTGTTGTCTTTATCAATGTTTTTTTATCCCCAATGTGAATAATCATAGAATCGATACAGATAATCCAAAACTATTTTAATCAGGATTAAACGCATGCCAGCATATAAAGCTCCTTTACGTGATATTCGTTTCTTAATGAATGAAGTGCTTGATTACCCTGCACATTACCAAGAACTGTCAAATGGCGAATATGCCGATGCAGATACGGTAGACATGATCCTAGAAGGTGCGGCAGATTTCTGTGAAAATGTACTTTCTCCGCTGAACCAGACTGGCGATGCAGAAGGCTGTCACTTTGAAAATGGCGAAGTACGCACACCGAAAGGCTTCAAGGAAGCTTATGATCAGTTCGTGCAAGGTGGCTGGCAAGGTCTGTCTTATCCTGAAGAATTTGGCGGTCAAAATCTGCCGATGTCTTTAAACCTGATCAAATCAGAAATGATGGGTACGGCAAACTGGTCTTTCCAGATGTATCCAGGTTTGAGCGTGGGCTGTATCAATACCATCATCCAGTATGGTACTGATGAACAGAAAAATACCTATTTACCGCATCTGGTTGCAGGTACCTGGTCAGGAACCATGTGCCTGACTGAGCCACAATGCGGTACCGATCTGGGTCAGGTAAAAACTAAAGCAGAACCACAAGCTGATGGTACTTATGCGATTTCTGGTACTAAAATCTTCATTTCTGCGGGTGAACACGATTTAACTGAAAACATCGTACACATCGTTTTGGCACGTCTTCCAGATGCACCACAAGGCACCAAAGGCATTTCCCTGTTTATCGTACCGAAATTCATTGCCACTGAAGATGGCGGCATTGGTGAACGTAATGCCGTGAACTGTGGTTCGATTGAACACAAGATGGGGATCCGTGCCTCTGCAACCGCTGTACTGAACTTTGATAATGCAGTGGGTTATTTAATTGGCGAGCCAAACAAAGGCTTGCATGCCATGTTTACCTTCATGAATACCGCGCGTATTGGTACCGCAATTCAAGGTATCTGTCATGCAGAATTATCGTTTCAGGGTGCATTGCCATATGCCAAAGAACGTATGTCGATGCGTGCCCTGTCTGGTAAAAAAGATCCGGAAAAAGTGGCGGATGCGATCATCCACCATGCCGATGTGCGCCGTATGCTGTTGACTCAGAAAGCGATTGCTGAAGGTGGTCGTGCCATGATTTATCATGCAGCAAAAATCGCAGATAACATGAATGATGCCCTGCTGCGTGGTGATACTGCTGAATTTGAACAGCAGGATGATCACTTAGGTTTCTATACCCCTATTCTGAAAGGCTTCCTGACTGAAATGGGTTATGAAGCAGCGAACCACGGTATGCAAGTATTTGGTGGTCATGGTTACATCAAAGAATGGGGCATGGAGCAAATCGTTCGTGACTCACGTATCTCTACCCTGTACGAAGGAACGACTGGCGTTCAGGCACTTGACCTGATTGGTCGTAAGGTCCTGCTAACCTCTAAAGGTAAAGTGATTCGTGATTACACCGCTGAAATTCTGAAATTCTGTGGACAGCATGCACGCAATAAATACATGCGCCGTTTTGCTTGGGACCTGACCAAGCTGTGTGCACAGTGGAATGCGTTAACTGTACGTATCATGCTGGCAGCACGTAAAGACCGTGACATCGTATCCTCTGCTTCTGTGGACTTCCTGATGTTCTCAGGCTATGTAATGATGGCTTACTTCTGGGCACAACAAGCTGCAGTGGCTTCAGCGAAACTGGTTGCTGGTGATGGTGCAGAAGTTCCAGAGTTCTACAAAGCGAAAATTAAAACTGCTGATTTCTACTTTGAGCGTTTATTGCCACGTGCCCAAGGCCATGCTGAAGCAATGGTGAATCCATCCAAAACCATGACTTCACTGGCAGCAGAACACTTCAGTTTTGATTACTAAGTCAAAAGTTTAGGTTTTAGCTTTAAAAAGAGCGCTACGGCGCTCTTTTTCATATGTCAAAATGATGACTGGATACAAAGAAAAATCTGCTGCGTACACAAACTACACAAATTTATATCTATAATTTTCAGACGTCTATTAAATAATCCATATAATTTACTTGAATATCTATAAATACAGGGTATGATGGCGATAACTAGAAAAATTCTTGTTTTGGTTAGTCTTCTTTTAAGTATCGCAGTTTTAGTCATAAACCTTCGTTTTAAAGATCAATAAGCTCCATCCTTTTTATTTTTCAAAGTTACAGCTAGTCATCTGAGATTTTGACTATAAATCCATAAGATTCAATAGGTTATATTATGTCTAACACAGTTACCGGTACAGTAAAGTGGTTCAACGAAACTAAAGGTTTTGGCTTCATTCAACAAGACAATGGTCCAGACGTTTTCGCTCACTTCAGCGAAATCCAAGGTTCAGGTTTCAAAACTTTAGCTGAAGGCCAAAAGGTTTCTTTCAGCGTAGCTCAAGGCCAAAAAGGTCCTACAGCGACTAACATCACTGCAATCTAATATTGCGAAGATGAAAAAAAGCACTCATTAGAGTGCTTTTTTTATAACTTAAATTGACTAATTTTAGTTTCCAGATCAATTAATTAAATTTAAAAGATAATTAAATATTATATTCGCTTTTCATTCATCATCTTGTCCTAAATTTCTTCATCTGATTTCACTCACTTTAAAACATGAAGAAACGGAGAAGAATTTTGATGATTTTAAAATCAAAAATTGCCCATAAAAATACAGAATTTTTAATAAAATTTATTATTCATTAATTATTTAAATACAAAATTGAAAGAAATTCTGAAATTTACAAAAGTGTTGTCTATGGCTCCATCTCCCCTACATCGCTGACTCCTATGATGAACTCATTGAATAAATATGAGTATGATCATGAAAAAACTAGTTTCTTCTTTAATGATTGGCTTGATCGCAACAACAGCTACCATGTCAGCAATGGCCGCTCCTGGACCGGACCATCGTCATCCAACACTAGCAGCGCATCATTTTGATAAGAAACCAATGCTGCATAAAGGCTGGCTTCCATAAAGCACCTCCTAAAGCGCATTTTAACCAGCATGATCGTCATGATAAGTTTGGCAAGAAAGATCATAAAAGCTTCTTCAACAAAAATCATCACGATGGCCCGCATCACAAGTTACCGCCTAAGTATCGTTAATCCGAATGGCTTAAATGCATAGTGGAGAGAGAAGAAAAAGCCCGATGTAACTCATCGGGCTTTTTCTTTTTAAACTGGATTAATTATTCGGATAGATTAGGCAATTAAAGAAACTCTTCCAGCACAGAGTTTAAAAAGATGTGACCTTGCTCAGTACATGTCAGACGTTTCGTATCTTCTACCATCAGTTGACGTTGACGCAGTGAAGTCAGCAATTCATTCATTGTATCCAGACTATAGCCTGTTCGCTCAAGATAAAGCTTCGCTTCCACACCATCATTTAAACGTAAGGCATTCATCATAAATTCAAACGGCATATCTGCCGCTTCGATGCGCTTAAACTGCAAATGTTCGGCTGGCACTTTGGCTAAATAGTCTTTAGGCAAACGGGTTTTCTGGAAACGGTAAACACCATCCGGTTGAGTCACTTTGCCATGCGCCCCTGCTCCAATGGCCAGATAATCACCAAATTGCCAGTAATTCAGATTATGTGCCGAGGGTAATTCTTTACGCCAAGCAGAGACTTCATAATTGATAAAGCCATTGGCTTTTAAATAAGCCTCGCCCTGTTCCTGAATCTCTTCTAGTACTTCATCGACCGGTAAAATCGGCTGAGTACGGAAAAATACGGTATTTGGCTCAATAGTTAACTGATACCAGGAAATATGCGTAGCACCATTCTCGACCGCCAGTTTCAGGTCATTGAGTGCCTGCTCCAGTGACTGTTCAGGCAAGCCATGCATCAAGTCGACATTAATCCGCTGAAATCCTGCGTCACGCGCCAGGCCAATCGCCGAGATCGCATCTTCATTGCTATGAATTCGGCCCAGCTTTTTCAGATGCTCGGTATTAAAACTTTGCACGCCTATCGAAAGACGATTAATACCAGCTGCTAAATAGCCAGCAAATGGATCATGTTCCACTGTACCTGGATTGGCTTCCAGTGTGATTTCACAATTCTCTTCAAAAGGAATCAGTGCTTTTAGTTCTGTAAATAACCACTGATAACCTGCAGCAGAGATCAGTGACGGCGTTCCCCCACCGATAAATACACTATGAATCGAACGGCCTTGGGCAAAATCAACCTGAGTTTTAAAGTCCTCTACCAGCGCATGCAGATATTCCCGTTCCAGGTCCAAAGAGAGTTTTCCATCAGGTACGGCATGCGAATTAAAGTCACAATACGGACATTTACGTACACACCACGGCATATGGATATACAGGGATAAGGGAATAAGTGCAGGATTCAATTCAGCCAAAGAACTACTCTAAAACAACTACAAGATCTAGCGTAATTTTAACATGACTCGGCAACAACACTGCTAAAATTAAAATCGCCATCGCCTAATGCCTAAAAATTTAAATAGAATTAGATAGTTAAAATTATGAAAATACCCTCCCAGCTCCTTATTTTATTGCCTTTGGTCTTTGCAATCGGGGTCTTGCTGACCTTACAGACGGCTATTAATACCCAATTAAAAGAATATTTATATTCTCCTATTCAAGCTGCATTTTTTTCCTTTTTGATTGGTACAATAGTACTTGCCGGCATCGTGCTGTTTCAGTCACATCCCAAACCAGGCTTACAGGAGCTGATTGCAGTTCCCTGGTATCTCTGGTTAGGTGGATTTTTAGGTGTTTATGCGATCAGCATGAGCATTTATGCTGCACCTAAAATGGGCTTCCTGACACTGACCGGAATGATTATTTTTGGTCAGATGGTGATGTCCATGATTGTCGATCAGTTTGGTCTGCTGGGCAATGAAAAAATGCCGGTGAACTGGCAACGTCTTTTAGGTGGCGTGGTGATTTTTATTGGTGTGCTTCTCACTTTACAACGCTAAACCTTATCTCTAAGCACATGATCACTAATGAGTAATTTTTGTGTCGAATGTTTTGACAGCCACAACCTGTCGTTATGAATTAAAACAGCTGTTTCATCTGATGTTGCCCATTCTGGTCACACAATTCTCCCAGGCGGGTTTGGGCCTGATTGATACGATTATGGCCGGGCGTCTCTCACCGACTGATCTGGCAGCGATTGCAGTTGGTGTCGGGCTATGGATTCCAGTCATGCTACTCTTCAGTGGCATCATGATCGCCACTACACCCTTAGTGGCGGAAGCCAAAGGCGCACGTACACCTGAAAAAATCGCTACAATTGCGCGGCAATCATTATGGGTCGCATTCATCCTGGGGGTGATTGCGGGTCTGGTTTTACAAGTTTTGCCCCTCACTTTACCTTTACTAGGTGTCCCAGAAAGCCTGCAACCTAAAGCTGGCCTGTTCCTGCATGCAATCGGTTTTGGTATGCCTGCTGTGACTATGTATGCGGCTTTACGCGGCTATTCTGAGGCCATTGGTTACCCGCGTCCGGTCACTGCCATTAGCCTCATGGCGCTACTGCTTCTGGTTCCATTAAACTTCATTTTTATGTATGGAGTTGGCCCTATTCCGGCACTGGGCAGTGCCGGTTGTGGTTTTGCTACAGCAATTCTGCAATGGCTCATGTTAATGAGTCTGGCACTGTATATTTTTAAAAATCGGGTCTATCAAAGCAGTCAGCCATTTAGTCATTGGGAAAAGCTGAACGGATATTGGCTGAAACGGATTTTAAAGCTGGGCTTTCCGATCGGACTGGCAATTTTCTTTGAAGTGAGTATTTTTAGTACCGCAGCGATTGTCTTGAGTCCATTAGGTGAAACCATTGTGGCCGCTCACCAGATTGCTATTTCCGTTACCTCACAATTATTCATGATTCCGATGTCTCTGGCCATTGCGCTGACCATTCGGGTGGGAACTTACTATGGTGAACAGAACTGGGATGCCATGCGTAGAGTACAAGGTTTAGGTCTGATGACCGCGACGATTCTAGCTCTGCTGATCATGCTAATGCTTTGGGTGTTCCGTAGTGAAATCGTAGCGCTCTATACTTCTGACCCGATGGTGACCCAGATCGCGCTTTATCTGGTGCTCTTTGCAGTGGCCTATCAGCTGATGGATGCCTGGCAGATCAGTGCTGCAGGCTGCTTACGCGGTATGCAGGATACCAAAGGCCCAATGTGGATCACCATGATTGCCTATTGGGTGATTGCCTTCCCGGTGGGGGTTTATTTGTCCCGTTTTGGAGATATGGGGGCGGCAGGCGTCTGGGTCGGTCTGATTGTCGGTCTGAGCGTGGCCTGTGTTTTATTGCTGGCACGGCTTTATGGCAATAACAAACGTTTAAGCCAGCGTGCCTAATCCTCTTATTATTTAAAAAGATGCATTGAATTACTGATTTAATGCATCTTTTAATCCCTGTGGAATCTCGGACTCATCTGACACTTCCTTAATCACCACTTGCCCGACAATGACATCTGTTCCATTAAAGGTCATGGTCGGTGCACCATAAAGTTCATAGCCTTCATTGAGTGCCTTGGTCACACGGGCACAAAAATTCACATCATCTTTGCCAGTAAAATATCGATAGACTTTCATTGAGATTTCTTGATCTTGAGGTGCCATTATTTTAAGCCTTTTATCATGGAAAGGAACTTAAAAATCGTGCTTTGCTCTCTTCAGAATAATTAAATAATTGATTCAAAAACTGCCGTACAGACGACAAAATGGTTTAAAAATTGCATAAATCAAGTGAACAATATCAAGCAAATATGAACACTTTGAGAAGCTTTGCAACATAATATCTACAATTAAATATAGGCAATTTATAGTTTGTCACCTATGATCAAATACAACCATAAAAATGGTGATTTTGAGGAATCTCGCATGGCAAAAACGGCTCGAACGCCTGGTCGCCGCTTTATGAAATTGGCTGGAATGACCGCAAGTATTGCAAGTAAAACCCTATCCAATTCGATTAAAAATTTAACTGCGGATGAAGAGCAGAAAAATGCTGCACGCAGTAAATTATTTCAGGATATTGGAGTACAGATTGCTGATACCTTGGGGGAAATGAAAGGTGCGGTGATGAAAGTCGGCCAGATTGCCTCGCAATATAAAGATATTTTTCCGCCTGAAGTTGCTCGAGCCATTTCCAAATTGCAGCGTCAGGCGCCACCAATGCCATTTAAAGAAATTCAGTCACAGGTCGAAAAAGAATTAGGCAAATCTTTGCAGGACCTATTCCAGCAGTTTGATGAGCAGCCTTTTGCCGCGGCCTCGATCGGACAGGTGCATAAAGCGACTCTACCCGATGGCCAGCAGGTTGTGGTCAAGGTGCAATATCCGGGAGTGGAAGAAGCCTGTGAAAGTGACCTGAAACAGGTTCGTCTGGCCTTGCGTTTGATGGGTGTACTAAAAATTGACCGCAAATTGCAGGATCAGCTATTCAAGGAAATCCAGCATAGTCTGGACAATGAACTCAATTATGAAATTGAAGCTCAGAATCTGGAAGTGGCACGTGCCTTTCATGAATCACTCGATCACCAAATTGTGATTCCAAAAGTATTTAGTGAATATTCTTCCCGCCATATTCTGACCCTAAGCCTGGAACAGGGTGAAAGTATGGAAACGGCCAGCCAATGGCCGCTAGAAACCCGTAATGCCCTAGGCCGCCGTTTATTCCGTGCGATTGGTCAGGAAATTTTCTATCTGAAACGTTTCCATTGTGATCCGCATCCAGGGAACTTTGCCTTCCGTGAAGATGGCTCGGTGATTATTTACGATTACGGCGGTGTTAAAACGCTTTCTACCGAGATCATTACTCATTTCAAGGAACTGATCCATGCAGCCCGTGACAAGGATATTTCGACCATTGAACAGCAACTGGATGCCTTGCATACCCTGACAGAAACCGGAAAATTCCCGGCCGATCTGTATGAGCAATGGCTAGAAGTGCTGATGCGTCCTTTAACTACCAATTATGATTTTGCTGAAAACTCAGCACATCATGATGGAATGGAATTGCTCAAACCTTCTCTAAAATATTGGGATGTATTCAAACCGTCGCCAGATACCCTGATGGTAAACCGTACTATTTCCGGACAATACTGGAACTTGATTCATTTGAAAGTACATGATGATTTGAGTGATGTATTTGAAGAAATCGTGCCAAGTCGCAGTTAAGTTGCAGTAATAAGCTTACAAGCTGTAACCCTACTTCACTTGAAATATCAAATGTTACATTATAACATTACTCTTAAATTACAAGAGGAATATTACGATGCGTCCAGACATTCATCCCGAATATCGAGAAGTTTTATTTCATGACACCAATGCTGATGCCTACTTCGTGATTGGCAGCACCATGACTTCTAGCCAGACCAAGGAATATGAAGGTAAGACCTATCCTTATGTCACCCTGGATATTTCGAGTGCTTCACATCCGTTTTATACCGGTGAGCAACGTCAAACCAGTAATGAAGGTCGCGTAGCGAGCTTTAACAAACGTTTTGCCCGTTTTAAACGTGGTTAAACTTAAAACCTCCGATTTTTACTCTCAATTTAAATCGCGGTTTATGTCAGGAAATTACCTCCAATTTCCTGACTTTTTTATGCCTGCGCTAAAGCCAGCTGAGTTAAATAGAAGCCCACACCCAGCATCAATACTCCGACAATCATACTAGAGATCACATAACTGAGGGCGATCGTGACTGCACCCTGCTTAAGCAGCTGAAAGGTTTCTAGTCCAAAACTGGAAAAAGTCGTAAAGCCGCCCAAGATGCCTACCATCAAAAATAGCCGTGCTTCAGTTTGCAGGAAACTATATTTCTGGCTAAAGGCAAAGAAAATTCCGGCACACAGACAGCCTATAATATTGATCCACCAGGTCGGCCACGGAAATAGCATCTGTGGCTTGGCAATCAACATTCCTGTTCCATAACGCAGTGTTGCCCCGATTGCCCCGCCCATTGCCACCAAAAGCCAGTTCATGTCTACTCCGTCTTTATTCGATCTTAAACCTTTTCTCAGCCACCATGTGGGACGAGAATAATGCATAACATCATGCACCTAAAATTGCAGAATGAACATGGACCTTTGCCAAAAAATTGGTATATTCGACGCCATTCAAATTGATTTAAGTTAGAGGGAATCCACATGGTTCAGGAATTACTGGCTCAATTGGCTGCGGGCGAAGCTAAATTTGCAGATGTGATTGCATATATCGATGCGCACTATGCTCATACACCTACTGCTTTTAAAAATGGCCAACAGGCTAATGCTGCCACTGAAAACCAAGGCAGTGCCAAAGTATTTTCATTTGCCAAACTGAATGGTCTGGATCAGGCACAAACCTTGAGCCTGTTTGCAGAACACTATGCGGCTGTACTGGCCACACCAGAAGCAACGGATCATCAGAATATCCGCCAGTTCATGCAAAATGGCTGGGATGGCATTGCCTTTGAAGGTGAAGCACTGGTTGCCAAATAAGCATGTCTTTAAAATAAAAAACCGTCTATTTCTGGCGGTTTTTTATATCAAAATAACAGAACAAGATGACATTCATATTTAAGATTAAAATTATTTTTTGGAAGAAGTAGTTCACTTTAAAAATGAAAAACTATAAGGCTAAAAATAAATTAAATATCAATAAAGCCTGGTCACCCTGAAGCACTCCAAGCGACCCTTTCAGAAAGCCATAAGTTTTCCAGTTTTAACCTTTACCCACTTTCTCAATCCACTTGATTGAGCTGACCCGAAACACTTCACAAGCGCCATCACCGGTATCGGTTGGAGTTAAAGAGGATTTCCAGACGAGGTCTTTATCACGTACTTCCACCAGTTCCCCTTGCAAACGCACCAAGTCACCCCGTTTTACCTGTTTAATTGCTTTGGCAATTTGTGGATTGGCAGGGATGATGTGCATATTGGATACCATCTGTTTAGCCTGTTCAATAGGCACTGGCACGCGATCCATTTTCCAGTTCAGGTAACGGTTATACTGGTTGACTGTAATGTGCCGGGCAATTTCAGGTTGTGCAAACAGCCCCCAACTCACCGCATAATCGATCGGAGAGAACTTGGCCTGCTCATCGTCGCTATAAATTTTTGATCCCAGAATGCGGAAATCACCTTTAAACGGCTGCAAGACTGAAATAGATTGGTCTTTAGCCATCGGTGGCAGTCCTTTGGCAACATTATGGTCTACAGAAGTGTGACCATAAAGCGGTAGTAAAAGACTGGCCGCCAAAGCATAGTATCGAAGATGTTTGAACATAATTCTGTCTTTATTCCATCAAATCTTTTCAAGAATATCTTGCTTGATAGTACGATTTTTTTAATGAATAAATAGTTGAAATTAGTAACAAGTTGATCAATTTTGGTGAGCGGAGGGCTTTAGCTAATCTGATTATTTTCGGTTAATCTAAGCCTGTCTAAAAATAATTTGAATGCGACCATGCTGTATAAATTCTATCAACAACATATTTTTCCACATTTGCTAAATCAGGTCATGCAGACCCCATCCCTGATGGATTTACGCCGCGAATTATTGTTGCCTATTACAGGTGAAGTCCTGGAAATTGGCTTCGGTACAGGATTGAATCTGCCTTTTTATCAGGCCGTCGATAGAGTCTATGCGCTGGAACCTAACCTGGACATTTTTAAACTGGCTGAGCAGCGCATCAGTCAAAGTCCTTTTGCAGTCGAACAGATTCAGGCCCGTGCAGAAGCCCTGCCTTTTGCAGAGAATAGTCTGGAAAATATCGTATCAACCTGGACCTTATGCAGTATTCCAGATCTGCACCAAAGTCTGCATGAAATTTACCGGGTTCTGAAGCCAGGCGGCCATTTTCATCTGGTTGAGCATGTGTTAAACCGAGAGCATCTCAACATTCAGCGCTTACAGCATTTACTCACCCCGATTCAGAAGAAAGTGGCAGATGGCTGTCATCTTAATCGGGATATTGAAACCGCTCTTTTAGAGGCCGGGTTTGAACTGGATGAAGTTCATTATATCGATGCCGAAGGTATTCCAAAGATTGGTCAGCGTATGCTGCTGGCACGAGTACATAAACCGCTTTAATCCAGCACTTTTAAATCAGTTATTCTGAACAGACGGCATTGGGCTGATCTTGGATTGCCTTTTCCAACCTGAAATTCTTGCTGGCTGGTCGCTGATTTGACCTGTACCCAGTCACCTTGCAGCCAGATCCGCTGATCTGCTTTTAAACGGCGAACCTTATTGGCAACAGCTTCGCTGGCGGCAATCACACTCAGGTTCAGCAAATGAGGTTGAATGTTCGCAGGATTGGCCTGTGCGTCTGTAGCGGTCATATTCAAACAACGCCTGTCCTGCTCAAGCTTGAATGATTTAAATAAGCCACTCGCCACATTTGGTGCGGCCAGTAACAGATCAATATTGCTGACATAGGCCAGATCATTAAAGCTTCCCACCACTGGACTGGCTGGATGAATGGTACGCCGCTCAGGCCCATAATACTGTTTAGCCAGTACGCGATATTCAGCCTGATGCGGCTCAATCGATTCTACCTGAAAATTTTTGAGTACTCCGGCCTGCTCCAGATTCGGAATCGCCCGAAAGTATTCCGACCAGATCCGTAGTCCAAGCGCAAACAGTGCTGCGGCAATAATCAGTTTATCCATAGTGTAGAGTTGAAGCTTGCTGTCCTTCAGTCTTCAAAATCAATCCGGATGGTTTCAAAACGTACCCGCCCTTCCTGAATGGCTTGAGCAATTGCCATCTGGCCTTTGGTCAGACGTGCACCCCCACTTTTAATATCAATCAACACCACTTCAATATCTTCAGCCAGCCCTTCACCATCACGAAAATCGGTATAACCATCAAAGACCACATAATCCACCGGATCACCTAAAAATTTGGCATCACTAGGTAGATATTGAAACTCTGGCATGATCGGTGCCAACTGCTCGGCCATTTTGCCTTTGAGTACCGCGCGACTGGTATTCACACTGCGTTTTTGTGCAGCGACTAAAGCTTGCTGATGTTCCAACTCCAGCTCGGCAATATATTGTTCATATTCTGCTTTAATTCGACCATTTCGCGTCTGGCCCAGAATCAGGGTAGTTAAAACCACTCCAATACAGGCACCAATCAGCATAGCCATTCCAATGGACATTCAATCTTCCTAATCTGCTTTATTTTGCTGCCTACTTTCGACTGAAGTTGAAAGTGTCTGCCATCCAGTAAGCCTGCAAAGAATGATATGCTAGGCGGGAGCAGAATTAAATCATCCAAGGTCATGAAAACTATTTTAGTTGCAAATCAGAAAGGCGGCTGTGGTAAAACCATTACTGCAATTAGCTTGGCAGCTGCCCTGGCACAAAAGGGTTATAGAGTTGCTCTGGCCGATGCGGACAGCCAGAAATCGACCTTGCAATGGTTGAAACATCGCCCGAAAGATGCAGCGCCGATTCAGAGTCTGGACTGGCGAAATGCCAAATCGATTGGGGATGCGCCTAAAAACTTGGAATATCTGATCATCGATGCACCCGGAGCGCTGAATGAAGATCATGCCGAGCAGTTAATCAGTGAAGCAGATGCCATCATTACCCCGCTGCAGCCTTCATTTTTTGATATTGATTCTACGCGCCGTTTTCTCAAGCATTTGCAGGACATTAAACGCATCCGTAAAGGCAAGGTTGAAATTCTGCTCCTCGCCAACCGCACCAAACTTAATGCAGCCAGCAATCAGGACATTCAGCAGTTTTTCAATAAAATTGATCAGCAACCGGTTGCCTGGATTTCTGAACGTGCACCCTATAGCCGGCTGGCCATGCAAGGCCTGTCTATTTTTGACAAACAGCAGAAGATGTACCGGGAATTACAGGATCAATGGCAACCTTTATTGAATGCCATTATTGACGATCCAAGCCAATGGTTCTAGTTCTGTTATTTTTGCCTCTTCTTTTTATTCTTAGGAAAATAATCGTACTACTTCTTGTACTATCGTTTTCGATCGCTTTTTTTTCAGTTAATATGCCTGACATGACCTAAAAAAATGAGCTTCTAAATTCAGTGCAACAATACGCGCCCACACTACAAAAAGTCTTATTATTTGGACTGTTTTTCATTCTGATTTTTCTGAGTTTCCACATACTCAAGTATTTCATCATTCCTGTAGTTTGGGCAGCCATTATTGCGTACATGACCTGGCCGTTGTATCAGTCGATCTTAAGAATGAGTGGCAATCGGCCGACACTGAGTGCGACTATTATGATTCTAGGTGTGATTCTGGTGTTTGGTCTACCTTTTATTTTTGCCATTTTTATGCTGCAGCACGAAGGTCGGAACCTGTATTTTGAATTGCAAAAACAGGTATTCTCAGGTCATCTTAGCGTTCCAGATTTTATTCGCGGCCTGCCACTTGTAGGTAAGGAAATTACCCGCACCCTGAATGAGATTAATGCCGATCCAAACAGCATTGCACAAACTATTTCGGTCTGGATTCAGGGTCATCTGAATTACGGCAAAGTCGTACTGAATGAAATCAGTAAAAATGTCTTCAAGCTGTGTTTTGCCGTACTGTCGTTATTCTTCTTCTACCGTGATGGTCATACCATTCTGAATCAGGTGCGTAAAGCCTTTGAGATGGTAGTCGGTCCACGTATTCACCATTATCTGGCGACAATTTCAGATACCACACGTGCGGTGGTCTATGGGGTAGGCTTAACAGCAATTGCCCAGTCTTTGCTGGCAGGTATCAGCTATTTCGTGGCTGGTGTACCGAACCCGATGGTACTGACCATTATCACCTTTATCTTTGCCTTAATTCCTTTTGGCCCTCCCGTTGCTTATGGTGCAGTTTCGCTATGGCTGTTCTCGCAAGGACAAACCATTGAAGCCGTTGGCGTCATGGTCTGGGGTGTCTGTATTGTGAGTACAGCGGACAACGTGATTCGTCCACTGGTCATTTCGGGTGCAACACAGATTCCATTCCTGCTGATTATGTTTGGTGTTTTGGGTGGTATTGCCAGCTTTGGTCTGGTTGGTGTCTTTATTGGACCGGTGATTCTGGCCGTACTACTGGCCATCTGGCGTGAATGGCTGCATGAAAGCAACCTGAACGAACCTTTGATGATGCCTAAAGCCACTATGGCGCATGAGGTTGAACCGAAGAAAAAATTCCGTCTGCGCCGTAACAAGGCACCGAAATCACAAGACTGACTGGCTTAAACAAATTAAAACATTTAAGTACTGATTTTCTATAGTGCTTTTGGTCTTGCTCTGTTTCAATAGATTCTGAAAAGCAGAATAAAGATCAAGGTGTGATAATTATGTCTTCATTGTTTAAACTTACAGCTTTGTGCGCAGTCAGTGCCGCACTTTTTACCGGTTGCGCTTCAACCTCTACTTCGACTGAAAATGTTAAAACCGTGACCCTGAATGCAGTTTCTGCACAGGGCGTCGGTGAATCGATTGGTACCGTATTATTGAGTGACAGCCCGGCTGGCTTGGTGATTCGTACTAATCTGAAACAGCTTCCTGCGGGTGAGCGTGGTTTCCACATTCATGAAAATGGTTCATGTGCACCTGCCATGAAAGACGGCAAGATGGGCGCAGCACTGGCTGCAGGTAGCCATTACAATCCAAATCAGGCTCCACATCACGGTACGCCAACAACCGGTCATCTCGGTGATTTACCCGCATTGAAAGTTAATACAGATGGAACTGCACGTGTCACCCTGTTTGCGCCACGTCTGAAACTGGCTGATGTTCAGGGTCGTGCGATTATGGTACATGCCGGTGGCGACAATTATTCTGACAACCCATTACCATTGGGCGGTGGCGGTGAACGTATTGCCTGTGGTGTGATCTGATTTATTACAGATTATTAGCATTCAAAAACGGGCTTCTTGCCCGTTTTTTAGTAGACATTTCTTCTGAAATTGGCGCTTAAATTGCATTTAAAACCGGCATTCAAATACCACGGATCATATTCTTGTGAATAGCTCAGATTCCATGTTGCATCCTCTTCATCATATACTTAAAAAAGCCCTGTTGCTTTTTCAGTCCAGTGCCTTAATGACTTACTGTTTGCAGATGTTCATTGTGCTTTCAGGGACAACTTTTGGCCTAAAACTTCTCGGCTATGAGACCTTGATTGTTCCGGTCACTTTAGGGGCAATTGCCACTGCTCTAACCGATTTTGATGACCGTTTAAGTTTAAGGCTACGCAATCTGGGGCTGGTCATGCTGCTGTTTTTTGCAGTCAGTAGCATGCTGGAATTTCTGCATCCCTATAAAATCTGGTTTTCGCTCTGGTTATCAATTTCTAGTGCTGTATTTATCTTGATGGGTGCTTTGGGACAGCGCTATGCCACCATTTCTTTTGGCACTGTATTGCTGTCCATTTACACCATGTTTGGCTTGGGAGAATATGCGCACTGGTACGAACAGCCGCTGTATTTTATAGTTGGGGTGCTGTGGTATGGCCTGACTTCTATTCTGTTTTACCTGATTCGCCCCACCTTGCAGGTTCAGGAAAATTTGTCCATCAATCTGCAACAGATGGCGGAGCTGCTATCGACTAAAGCCAAATTATTTGATCCCGATAATCAGAATAATGTCGAGCCATTGCTCTACGAACTTTCTTTAAAAAATACTCAAGTGATTGAAAGCTTTAACCGTACCAAAGATTCTTTACTGACCCGACTCAAAGCCTCGCGTCCGAATCATAAGACCATTTACTGGCTGAACCTTTATTTTCTGACTCAGGATATTCATGAGCAGGCAACTGCCAACTATCTGCATTATGAGCAGATTCACCAGCATTTTAGCCGTACCGACCTGATTTTTCGCATTCAGAAAAATATCCATTTACAGGCACTTGCTTGCCAGCAATTGGCTGCTTGCGTATTGCGTAATGAAACTTATCAGCTTCCTGAACAGCATCAGCTGGCACTCAAAGCATTAGAAGCTTCCATGCAGGACTGGATTGTTCAGCATCCCCAGAATATTGAAGTGAAAAACTTACAGCTCATTCTGAGTAATCTGCTGAGTGTGCATGAACAGCTGCAACATTTGCAGGATGGACAAGCCATTTACCGTCCGGATTATCCAAAGCATTTTGATGATTCCAGCCTGTTTGATGATGACCTGCGTGGACCCGCAGATTTTTGGCTGAAATTAAAACCCCATTTGGGACCACAATCGGCGCTGTTTCGTCATGCGGTGCGGATCGCTTTGGTCTTTCTGGTTGGCTATGCCATTTCCCTATTGCCCTTTGCCAAAAATGGCTACTGGATATTACTGACCAGTTTATTTGTGTGTCAGATCAGTTATTTCGCCACTAAAAGCCGGTTAAAACTGCGGACTTTAGGTACATTACTCGGCGTCATTTTAGGCATCCCGATCCTGTATTTTGTACCAAGTATTGAAGGCCAGTTGCTGCTTACTGTGATTTTCGGTGTCGGTTTTTTCTATTTGCGTTCCAAGAAATATGCCATGGCCACATTGATGGCAACCTTGGTGGTACTGCTGATTTTCAATCTGAAAGGCGCTGGCTATGCAGTCATTCTGCCACGTATTATCGATACCCTGATTGGTTGTCTGATTGCCTGGCTGGCGGTCAGTTGTATCTGGCCTGACTGGAATTTCCGGAATATTTCCAGCAATATTAAAAAGTCTTCCCAAGCGACGCTGAACTATTTACTGGCTATTCTGGAGCAATATCAGCATGGCAAAAATAACAGTATTGCTTATCGGACAGCGCGTCGTTTGGCCCACAATGCCCAGATTGACCTTTCCAATATGATTTCCAGTCTGAGTACTGAACCGAATCCCGATCCGGTG
Source organism: Acinetobacter sp. YZS-X1-1 (assembly GCF_000804305.1). NCBI lineage: Bacteria > Pseudomonadati > Pseudomonadota > Gammaproteobacteria > Moraxellales > Moraxellaceae > Acinetobacter > Acinetobacter sp. YZS-X1-1. The sequence continues at coordinate 79,932 of NZ_JWHB01000001.1, forward strand.
CTGATTCGCAATGCCTTTCGCTATCTGGTTTATAGTCACAGTCAGCTCAGTTATATTTCCGCATTGGGTAGCCATCGTGAACAAGTATCTGATCCGCAGATTCTGCAACTGCTTTCTGCCTGTCAGCAGACTTTAACTAATGCCCTGTCAAATCCTGAAAATGTACCGCAGCAGGACATTCAAGGCCAGTTGTCAGAAATCCGGCAGCTGAGTCAGCAGGAACATATTTCCACCCACCTGCTGCTAGTACTTAAACAGATCAGTCTGTTACTGGAAACCTTGCCTGAATTATTGTCTTTAAGGCAGCAGTTACTGGCGGTTGAAATCAAATAACCAAGCAGATTACTAGGATATAAGTATCTAAAATAATTCATTTTATTTTATAAATTTCTTTTGCTTAAATCGGCAGATTGGGTACACTCAAGCCTGATTGAATAGGACATAGAAGAGTGAGCGCGCGTGAATATTAAAACTTTACGTCTGGTTGGATTGCTTGAAGGTATTTCATTTCTGCTGTTGTTATTTATTGCCATGCCGGTCAAATACATGATGGATAACCCGATTCTGGTGAAATATATCGGCATGGGTCACGGCGTTCTTTTCGTGCTTTTTCTTGTGGTGTTATTTGCGGTCTGTGAAAAACAGAAATGGTCTCTGAGTATGTTTATTCTGGGCTTGATCGCGTCAATTCTGCCGTTTGGACCATTTATCTTTGATATGAAATTAAAGAAGTTGGAGCAGCCGGCTGAAGCTTAACTTTTGAATTCTAATTATTATTAAATCCATCATGGACGTTTTCTCTCCTTTTAGGAGATGAGCAGCACTGCTGCGCAAGGGTGAGGTTATTTTATTAATATGTCCCTCTCTAACTCTCTCCAATTGGGAGATAGAACATTCCATACTTTTATTTGAGGCATATAAAGTAAATAGCTTCATTCGATTAAACATTTAAAAGGGAGAAATTCTTTTAAAACTCCCCTCGCCCTTTTCTTTCCAGCATCACCTGTTTTAGCTGCATACGTGGCAAGCTAAACCAGAGTGCAATTAAAATAAACGAGGCACCGCAATAAGCCCAGAGATCAAAAACTTCATAAACGATCCTGACCACTTCAATCACGATAAAGAAACTCAGCATCATCAAGATAGATACCGTTGCCGCAACCGTGCCTTTAGACACCTCAGATGACATCAGCGCAAAACGGTACAATACTGAGAAGCTGATCCCTTCACCCAGACTGATGCAAGTGGTACCGATAATCAGACAATGCAGAAAATAGTCTGGAATCAACATTCCCACTAACAACAAAATGGTTCCGAACAGCATCAATGGCACACCCAGCATTACTGTTTTACCGAGCGGCATCTTGTCGATAATTTTCAGCAGAATGATATTGCCCAGAATCAGGCCACCCAATACCGGAAACTGAGCCAGGCCATATTGCATGCTGCTCAAGCCCAATTCTTCAACCAGAATCACAGGAGATAAGGCAATCCATAGCATCAATGGCAAGCTCACCAGTGGCAATGCCATGGTCATGATCACAAAGCGTTTATTTTTCAGAACCTGCTTAAAGTCATCGACAATATAGCTAAGTGGCTGTTTGGGAATACTGATATTCGGATTTGGCATTTTCGCTTTCAGTCCAAACCAGCTCACAAATGCCAGACAAGCGATGCCGATAAAGCCCCAATGCCATGAGACATGATCAATCATAAAAGCACCAACCACTGGCCCTAAAAGGGGTGCCAGCAAGGAGACATTGGCCATAAGCGCCATCACTTTAATGGCATCGCGTTCTTCAAAACTTTCCTGAATCGCGGCATAACCCACAGCAGCAATAAAGGACAAACCAAAACCTTGTAAAAAGCGCAGGAACAGAAAGCTTTGAATATTCGGTGTAAGTAAAATCGCCAGACAGCAGATTACAAAAAATGCTACGCCACCGAGCAGGACTTTTTTACGGCCTAATCGGTCTGATAAGGGTCCTAAAATTGCGGCAACAAATGCCCCACCTAACAGGAAAAAGGACATAGAAGATGGTGCCCAGGAACTGCTTACGCCAAAATCACGGGTAATGGCCAACATGGCCGGCTGGATCAGGTCATTACAGATATAGACGGAGAATTCAAACAGCACCAGTGCCAGAGGAAACATCAGTGTGGCACGGGTCAGTTTGTGGGTTTGGGCGTTTTGCATGGGAGAGTTAAGGCTCATTTACTCTTTTTTTAGAATTTTAAAAGAGCTAGATTTCAATAAATGAGAGCAGTTTAGCAGAGTTTGATTTTGAAGTCTGCGAGGATTACTGTGAGCTAAAAAATCAACAATTTCTCAAAATATTAACAAAAATTAATTTACTAGAATGCAAATATTTTCATTTAATTAACATTAAAAACTATCTTTTTCTGACCTTTTATTTCAATTTCAAATTGAAAATCTTGAAGGTTATCAAAATTAAAGTCTGTAATTTTAATAAACAAATTTTCATCTTCTAATGGATAACTTAACTTTAATTTATTTATTTCATCATTAATGATTTTCTCAACATCTAGACAAATATCGTCATATTTCATCATAACCTGGATTGAACCATAGAAATTAAAAGCTGATTCCGAACAATATGTAGAATCATTAATCTTAATAAAGTAGTTTATTGATTTATTTCTAAAGAATAAAATTTCATCATCCGTTAAGGTAGAGCCTTGTATACCATTTACTTTTCTATGGGAAATTAAATCTGGTCTTTCATTGTCTAAAATCTCCAAACTGTTTTGTAAATGCCACTCTCCATGTACTGCCGATCTAATAAAAAATATTTCTTCTTCATTTATATAAGCAAATATAACTGTCTTTGTCCCTTTTACCATTTTTTTATGTTTAGGATCTTGATAGACACCTAAATGTAAATGATGAATACCGAAGTCATAAAGCATTAAGTCTCTTGCATTTCCATTAAATAACTTTCGACTTTGATGTTGATAAATTCCTCCTTTACCATGAATAAACTTCTCTATTAATAATTTAAATCCAGCCTCATTCTCAATGGGTATTGAAAAATCTTTAGCAAAGCTAATTTTTCTTGGTTTATCTTCTATAAACCAATGTTTCAATTTCAAAAGCTGTTCAAAAGCGCTATCATTTTTAGATATTTTATATTCTATATTTTTTAAAAATTTTGTCGCTAATTCATCTAAATCCTTCGATACTAATTTACGAATATCTATTATTTTTCCAAAAACAAAAAAGCGCATCCTGAAGATACGCTTTTAACGAAGTTTTGTTTAAAGATCAAACATTATTATGGACAGACTGCCTTCTGGAAAGTTTTTGTATTTGAACCGCGTACACACTGATAGAGCTTTTCAGTATTGTGCATTTTCCAGTTTTTCTCTTCTTTCCTAAAATGATAAATGGTCTGAATTGATCTCACCGAGTCATCCATCAAACCTGTTTCAGTTACTTTTACCTGTCCAACCGTCGGTGACTCAACACGATTAAAGAACTGACGTATCTCGACTGTTGCCAGTTCTTCACGCAGGTCAGGCCTCATTTTAAGTACCTGATCCAAAGGTGTATCTGAAGAAGACTGCACTTTTGCAATCACTTTCTGGGTGGTTGTACAACCTGATGTCATCACACCCAGACCTAAAATTGTAACCGCCAATAACCGTAACATATTGTTTAACCCAGATTATCTTTATTATGCAGAAATTATCATGCCGGGCTTTTCAGCTTAACGCTATTTAGACTCTGTAAGTCCAGTTACAAAGCAATAAAAAAAGCGCACCTTTCGATGCGCTTTTGTAAATCTATTCTGATTAAAGATCGAATAGTTTGCCTGGGTTCATGATGCCATTTGGATCGAACACTTTTTTCAAGGCTTTCATGTATTCGATTTCTTCAGCTGAACGGGTGTATTCAAGATAAGGTTTCTTGGTCATACCCACACCATGTTCCGCAGAAATTGAACCGTCATATTTTTTCACAGTATCAAATACGTACTTGTTCACGACTTGGCATTTCGCAAAGAATTCATTTTTGGTCAGGTCAGCCGGTTTCAGGATATTCAAGTGCAGGTTACCGTCACCGATATGACCGAACCAGCAGATTTCGAAATCTGGGTAGTTTTCATTCACGATCGCATCGATTTCTTTAATGAATGCCGGTACGTGAGTGATCAGTACAGAGATGTCATTTTTGTATGGAATAAATGGAGCAATCGACTCAGAAATGTCTTCACGTAGACGCCATAAGCTGTGTACTTGCTCAAGACTTTGGCTCATCACGCCATCCAGCACCCAGCCCTGTTCCATACAGTGCTCGAAGATTTCCATCGCCTTGTCCATAATCGGCTCAAACGGCGCTTCAAACTCAAGCAATACATAGAAGGGACATTCAGTTTCAAATGGACGCTGTACGTGACCATTGGCCAATACTTTTTGCATCGCCAGCTCACCGAAGAACTCAAATGCAGTCAGGTCGATTTTCGCCTGGAAGGCATGCAATACTGGCATGATCGCATCAAAATCAGGTACACCCAGTACCAGCACTTGCAGGTCGTGTGGCTGACGCTCAAGTTTGATTTCTGCTTCAGTGACTAACCCTAAGGTACCTTCACCACCGATGAACAGATGTTGTAACGCATAACCAGTCGCGTTCTTGATCATGCCCTTGTTTAGACGCAGTACATCACCTTTACCAGTCACCACGGTCAGGCCTAGCACCCAATTACGGGTCATGCCGTATTTGATCACTTTAATCCCGCCGGCATTGGTGCCGATGTTCCCGCCGATCTGGCTTGAACCAGAAGAGGCAAAATCAACCGGGTAATACATGCCCTGCTCTTCAGCATAGTTTTGCAACTGTTCAGTCACCACACCTGCCTGTACGCGCACCATACGGTCTGCCGGGAAGAATTCCAGAATCTGGTTCATCTTGTCCATGCTTACCACAATCTCGCCATTCGCAGCGACAGCGCCTGCAGATAGACCTGTACGACCACCTGATGGAGTCACTGCAACATTGAACTGATTGGCAAGCTTCACAATTGCTTGAACCTGTTCAGTCGAAGATGGGAAAACGATGACCGATGGGTTTGGATCAAAGTGTTTGGTATGATCACGACCCCAATTCTGGAGGCTGTCCGCATCAGTTTTAATACGGTTTTCACCCACAATTGCAGTCAATTGGGTCAATAACTCTGGGGTTAAAGCGACTGGAGCATTCATCGTTTGCAGACCTAGCATGAATTAAACAAGAGAGACCTCGCCGGTTTATTCGTATATTTTTCAGGCATTAAAACCTGTATACAAAGCAGGCGAAACATGATGATTAAAGCACCAAAACTGGCAGCTTAAACAGCATGGCGCAATATTATAAGCTATTTTTGGCGCTTTCCCTTAAAAAATGACAATTTTGATAATATACCTTTGAAAATGATAGTTTAATTCAACCAGCTCTATCATTTTCACTACTATCACTTGCAAAAATAGCTGATATTGTAGTCATCAAGGAAATGTATAACCGCTCCATTCCTGTGCTATTATACGGCGACTAAATTTGGCCTTTGTAGCGGAGCCGTAATGAGCCAACATCTATCTCTACCTAAAGATAAAATCCGTTTTCTATTGTTAGAAGGCGTTCACCAGAACGCAATCGACACATTGAATGCAGCTGGATATACCAATATCGACTATCGCAAAACAGCGCTTGAGGGTGAAGCACTGAAAGAAGCGATTAAAGATGCACACTTCATTGGTATCCGTTCCCGTACTCAGCTCACTGAAGAAGTGTTTGAAGCTGCGAACAAACTGATCGCGGTAGGTTGTTTCTGTATCGGTACCAACCAAGTGAATCTGGATGCAGCAATGCGTCGCGGTATTCCGGTATTTAACGCACCGTATTCAAATACACGTTCAGTTGCTGAACTTGTACTTGCTGAAGCGATTCTTTTGCTTCGCCGTGTACCTGAAAAATCTACAGATACACATGCAGGCGGCTGGAACAAATCTGCTGTAGGTTCGTTTGAAACTCGTGGTAAGACTTTAGGTATCGTTGGTTACGGTTCAATTGGTTCACAACTTTCTGTCCTTGCTGAAAGCCTGGGTATGAAAGTGATCTATTTCGACACAGTGACTAAATTACCACTCGGTAATGCACGTCAGGTCGGCACAATGGGCGAACTTCTTGCAAATGCTGATGTTGTTTCTATTCACGTTCCTGATGTTCCGTCTACACGTAACTTCATGACCAAAGAACAATTCGCGCAAATGAAAGAAGGCTCAATCTTCATCAATGCGGCACGTGGTACATGTGTTGTGATCGAAGATCTGGCTGAAGCGTTGAAATCTGGCCACCTTGCAGGTGCTGCGGTTGACGTATTCCCTAAAGAGCCTAAAGCAAATGGCGAAGAATTCGTTTCTCCACTACGCAACATTCCAAATGTGATCCTGACTCCACACGTGGGCGGTTCTACGATGGAAGCTCAGGCAAACATCGGTCTGGAAGTTGCTGAGAAATTTGTAGCTTATTCAGATAAAGGTATGACGCTTTCTGCGGTGAACTTCCCAGAAATCGCGCTTCCATTAACTGAAGGCAAACACCGTCTGCTTCACATCCACAAAAACATCCCGGGTGTTCTGTCTAAGATTAACAATCTGTTTGCTGAACACGGCATCAACATCTCTGGTCAGTCTTTAATGACCAAAGGTGATGTAGGTTACCTCGTAATGGATGTAGATGCGACTGCATCTAAAGAAGCACTTGATACGCTACACGAAGTTGAAGGCACGATTCGCGTACGCGTATTGTTCTAATTCAACTACTGAAAAAACCGCAGGCTTCGGTCTGCGGTTTTTTTTATTTTTTAGGGATTTATTTTCCCTGAGTACAGTCCGCTCCTGTGCGCTGTATTCGATTACTTCGAAGCCAAATTTAGTCATGCCAGATTTTAAAATTGCACCGATGGTGCAAGCGCCACTGATTTTGCTAATCGCCATGATCAGCATGCAAAGCAGTGGCTCCTTTGCCAAATATCTGTTTGGCCAGTTCCCGATCCTGACCGTTTCAGCCATGCGCCTGCTCTTAGGTGCAGCCGTGTTGGCGTTGATTTTTAAAATCTGGCAAATCAATTTCCGTCAGGTGAAATGGTCAGCGATTATCAGTTATGGCATCGCGTTGGCTGGCATGAATATGCTGTTCTATCTGGCGATTGATCGCCTGCCACTTGGTATTGCAGTTTCTTTTGAATTTATTGGGCCCTTAAGTGTTGCGCTTTTTCATGCCCGGCAGAAGTTTGATTTTATCTGGGTCGGACTGGCAATTATAGGGCTGGTGCTGTTGTTTCCCTTTGATCAGACTGCACAGCCGCTTGATCCGATTGGCATCCTGTTAGCCTTAGGCGCGGGTTCCTGTTGGGCACTATATATCGTGGCCGGACAAAAACCTTCTGGTGTATCAGGGAATCATACCGTGTGTCTGGGCATGTTTGTGGGCACGCTGGTGCTGATGCCGATTGCCCTGTTCGCGGGAATGCCTGCTCATGTGTTTGAGCCAAGTAGCCTCATGTATTTTGTTATTTTGGCTGCTCTTGCCAGTGCCTTACCCTTTACTTTGGAAATGATTGCACTGCGTAATTTAACTGCCTTGAGTTTTGGCACTCTAATGAGCCTGGAACCTGCGGTTGCAGCACTCTCCGGTTTCGTATTCTTAGGCGAGACTTTATTGTGGACGCAATGGCTGGCACTGGCCACTATTATCAGTGCGTCGATTGGCTGTACGGTGACCACACAAAGAAGAAAGCATTAAATAAAAAAGGCGCTCAAGCGCCTTTTTTAAGATGATTGATTTAATTTTAGCGTGGCGTTGCATCTTTAATAGCCGTATTTAATGCAGTAGCTGCTGTCACATTATAGCCATCACATGCCGAAGCAAGATGGTCATACAGGTAATCTGTCCATTTAAGCATTAGAGGAGTTGCACCCTCTTCCCTTAAATTGTCCAAGGCAGCTTTTCTTGCCTGAGCAATATAATCGGCATGATCAATATGCTCTCCATGTTCCGAGAAAGTACTGGAATAAATTTCATCCTGATATTCGATTGCCCCAAAGTATTTGTAATATTGCTGCGCATCGTCTTTATATTCGGCTTTTTTAAATTTCAGATTAGCCATCGTACCATCTAAAATGGTTTTCGCCATCTCTTGAACAGACTCGCCTGTCTGCCATTCAGCCAGTGTACGATAGCCAGTTTTGATATCCGGATCAAATTCAATAAAGTCTTCCTCAGGATGTTCTGCCAGAATACGGAAACATTTAGATCCGTTCGGGAAAGTACGCGCCTTCTGCAAACCGACAAAATTGGTAGCAAACTGATTGTAATATTTACGCTCAGCATCGGTAGTATCAGTATCAAAGAAAACTCTGGTTTCGGTATCGTCATACATCTTCACGACAGCAATATTGGTACGTTCAGTTAAGGCTTTACCTGACAGGTCGTACCACTCCAGGTGTCGATGATTGCTGATGTTATTTTCCGGAATAGTGACGGGACGACTGGTAAATTGTTCAGAAGTATTTTCCAGTACTTTTTCCAGTTTATAACCTAATGCTGTACGGGCACGATCTGCAGGGAATACGCCTTTTTCTGTGACATAAATTGGGAAAGTCATGTCTTCATCAAGATCATATTCAGTATCAACAGCCCGGTTATTATCTGCATACAAGATGCCGTCAGTAATTTTATTTTTATGACTGGCCAATAGAAGCTTTTCCGACTCCATATCTGAAGCATCAATATTCGGTAGGTTGAACTGATAGGTATAGAATTCTGAAATTGTATCTGATGTTCCATCACCATTATCTGGAGTTCTAGGATTGCTCGGATTACCAGGATTGGTTGGGGTGGGTTGACCTGCGACTGGCTCGTTATTATCAGAATCAGAGCCACCACATGCAGTCAGCATAAGGCTCAAGACAGCACAAGAAAGTAATCTTAATTTCATTATTATCTACCTTATTATTTTTTCATCATTTTATTTTTCATTGTTATTTTAAAGTTGACCCAAACCATGAGGTCTAAGCCATTTTAATAAATATAAAATTAAGATCAAATTAAAAATTGATTAATTTGTAACCACAATCTCATCAACAATTAACGTTGAATTTAATTTTTTCGGTGGGGGACGAAATCAAAAATTCAAATTCACTGATCCAAAATCCGCTTCGCATTCACAAAATATTCGTCTGCCCTACTCATCAAAAATTAACCAGTTTGATATACTTCCGCTTTCTTCTGTATCTTGATTATACCCTTCTGGTATAAGTAGTTTCTCCCATGCCAAACGTCCAACTTCTTGCTGTGTTGTACATGGTTCTCTCCATGACTTCATACCAGATCAGTGCATCCTTCGCCAAGCAACTTTTCCTAGTGCTTGACCCGATCACCGTCACTATTTTAAGGCTCTGCTTTGCCGCCATTATTGTCTGTGTCATGTTCCGTTCCTGGAAAGTTATTCGACGTTTACAATTCCTGAAATGGCAGGATCTGCTCTGCTATAGCGCTTCTCTGGGCATCATGAATATCTTGTTCTATATGTCGCTCGGAAAACTCCCGCAAGGAATTGCTGTCGGACTGGAATTTATTGGCCCGCTAGGCTTGGCCTTAATCTCAATTCAAAATCGTAAGGATTATGTCTGGGTGTTACTGGCAATTTTAGGTATCGTGCTGATGGTGCCATGGGGGGAAGCCAATAGCAGTAACTTTGACCTGCTTGGTGCAGCGTGTGCCCTAGGAGCCGGCCTCTGCTGGGCCCTGTATATCTATTTTGGGCAACGCGTGGTACAGCAAAATATCGGGATGCATGCACTGACCATTGCCATCAGTATTTCAGCCTTGTGTTTGTTGCCAATCGGACTATATAACAACGCCTCTGCTTTGATTGATACTCAATATTGGGGCAAGGCCATTACCATTGCAGTACTGGCAACCGCCATTCCTTATGCACTGGATTTAAAAGCGCTCCAGCACTTGAATAAAACCAGTTATGGCACGCTTTCCAGTCTGTCTCCAGCTCTAGCAGCACTAGTAGGTTTTATCTTGCTGGGTGAAAAAATTACGCTACTTCAAACGGTCGCACTGGTTTGTATTATGCTGGCTTCAGTGGGTGTGACCATGCGGGAAGCACGGCAAAAATATAAAACCCGAAAAATAGAAAGCTGAATAATAAAGAAAGATGGCACTTTGACCATCTTTCTTTATTATGAAAATTTGAATTTCAATATTAGCTTTTAACCAGCATGTCTTTTTTCATTTCTTTATAACGCTGATATTCAGTTTTGTACTGATCAGCTAAAGCCTGTTTTTGTTCATCTCCCAGAATTTTCCCGGCCTGCTGGAAGAAAGCATGCTCTTCTTCTTTTAAATGATGATGAACCTTATCTGAGAGTCTCTTGGCAATTGCAATCCAGCTAGGGCTACTAAATTCGGTTTCAGTCAGTTCCTCAATCATTTCATCCATTTCATGATGTTCTGCCAAGGCGTGACGGGTAATATTCAAGCCGGGATCTGTCATCATCAAAGGAATATAAAAGTAACGGTCTTCTGCCGTTTCATGCGCAAACAGTTCATTCTTCAGCTGCTTGAATAACTCACGACGTTCCGGTGAATCCCCCGAAGTTTGCAGTAATTTTTCTGCCAGATCACGCTGGATCTCATGACTTTCCCTTAATGCTTCAAAAATGGTGGTCATGTAATTGTTCTCCTGTTTTTGTCATGCCTTTGCTCCAGCATAGAGTGAAACCGGCAAATGTTCAGGAATATTTATAAGGCGAATTTGTATAAAAAACTTTAATATTGAGAATAGTTTACATCTATTTTTAGGCTAAAAACATCTGATAAGCCATACGACAAATCAGCAAACTGACCAGGGTCAGAAATAGAATCCGGATAAAACCGCTGCCATATTTAAAGGCCAGTTTAACACCCAACAGCGAACCGCAAATATTCGCAGCCGCCATCATGGCACCCACCAGAAATAGCACATGACCTGTAGGAATAAAGAAACTCAGTGCCGCAAGATTGGTAGTGAAATTGGCAATTTTTGACAGTGCTGAGGCATGTAAGAAATCCACACTCAGATAACGAATAAAGAAAAAGATAAAAAAACTGCCTGTCCCCGGGCCAAAAATTCCGTCATAAAAACCGATGGCCAGACTGCCTAGTGCTGCCAATATCAGCATCTTTTTATTCAGCTTTTGCTCGACGTGTACCCGACCAAACTGCTTTTTCATGAATGTATAGATTGCAATCACGATCAGCATGATCAGCACAAAAGGCTTGAGAATATCCACCGGAATCAAGGTGACACTGGCTGCTCCAATAAATGAGCTAATAAAGCTGCACAGCGCAATTACACCAAGTAAAACCCATGGCAGTTTGACCTGTCTAAGATAGGAAAAGGCTGCCGAGCCTGTACCAAAAATGGAGGCCAGCTTGTTAGTGCCAAATACTGTGGCGGGTTGCAACTGCGGCAGGCTACTCATAATTGCCGGGATTTGGATCAAACCGCCACCACCAACGGCAGCATCAATCGCTCCTGCCATAAAGGCAAAAAGCACCAGACTGAGGATAATCTCGATGTCCATTGTTATTCAACGCGACTAGAGATTAAGAACACGTTTGGGTACCAGACGTTTTTTATCCGTGATTTCAGCCAGGCCTAAGCATTTCTCACCATCAAAGACCAACACCTGTGGCTCTGCCGGATGATCGATATTACTTTCCATACCTCGGCTAAAATATTCTGCACGGCCTTCCGGAGCCTGAATCTGCGGGAAATACTGTACCGGTGCATAAGCTGGCAGTAATAGCGCTTCACGTTCTGTCTCAGTCAAGCTTTCCAGATATTCAATGGTATAGCTTGGAATAAGGTCAAAATGACCGGTTTGAATCCGGTGCAGATACGTCAGATGACCATAGGTACCGAGTGCTTTGGCAATATCTTCGCCGAGTACCCGGATATAAGTGCCTTTGGAACAGGTCACATCCAGCGTAATACTATTTTCAGTAAAAGATAAAAGCTCAATTGCATAAATGGTTATTGGACGTGCTTCACGTTCGATCTCAATGCCCTTACGCGCCAGCTCGTACAGCGGACGACCTTCCTTTTTCAGAGCCGAATACATCGGTGGCACTTGCTGGATCTCGCCAACAAATTTGGCAATTGTCTCCTGAATCAACTCTTCATTCAGTTCAGGGACTGGTTTTTCCAGCAGAACTTCCCCTTCGACATCACCTGTAGTAGTGCTATGTCCTAGAAAAACTGTAGTCTGGTAACGCTTAGTTGAATCCAGCAGATAATGCGAAAACTTGGTCGCCTCACCCAGACAGATCGGTAAAAGACCGGATGCCAATGGATCTAGTGCACCAGTATGTCCAGCTTTTTGCGCACGATATAACCAGCGTACTTTTTGCAATGCAGCATTCGAGCTGATGCCTAGAGGCTTATTTAATAGAAATACACCGCTGATATGACGACGCTGAATTTTAGGAGATGAAGATTTCATGGCAAAAAGTCAGACATTTTATAAATTGGCGCAATGGTAAAACCCCTGCCAATTATTTACAACTTTTCTACAGCATATAAGGGGCAATATCTCCTATCCTGCCGAATGCAAAATTTAAAATAATCCGATAATTAAAATAAAGGTGCATAGGATATGCAGAAATATAAACTATGGATCGTGATTGCGCTCATTGTATTGTGCTTGATTACCCTGATTCTATGGCTGGCTCCTAGGGATGAAGCACAGGCACATGTCTCAGGCCCGCAATCCACCAATGAAAGCAGCGCTCAACAGGCAGCAGCACTGGCCAATGGCCCCGTAAATAACATATTCCCGAGTCCAAGCCAGCAGGATACGGAAATTAATTGCCAGATGCAGATGGATGCCAGCAATCGCCTGATCGTTAATGAGCAGACCCGTAACTGTTTTGAATATTTTATTACCCAGTACGGGGAAAAAACCCTCGAACAAATCCAGCGAGATTTTAAAGCTTATATTCAGCAGAATTATCAGGATCCTGCGCTCTCACAAGTTCTGGATCTTTGGGACCGTTATATCCAGTATCATCAAGGTTTGGGAGAATTGACTCCACCTACAGGTCTGGATCAGGAAGATCCAGCTTACTACCGCAGTATCTATGCCAGCACCCAGAATCTGCGTAAGCGCTTTTTCTCTGATTATGAAATTGAAGGACTGTTTGGCACTGAAGATACCTATCATGAATATACCTTAGACCGTATGGCAGTCATGGCGGATAAAAAATTGAGCGAAGCAGAAAAAGCTCAGAAACTAAAAGAACTGTTTGCACAGTTACCGCAGGACTGGCAAGAAAACCTGGAGCAACTGAATAAACTGGAAGATCTACGCAAACTTACGGCTGATATTAAAGCGCGTGGTGGTTCTGCGGAAGAAATCCGTCAGATGCGACTGAATCTGGTCGGGCCTGAAGCAACCCAACGTCTGGAAAAACTTGATGATGAACGTGCGAATTGGAAATCCAGTGTGACGCGTTACTTGGGCGAGCGGGATAACATCCTAAAAAGTGGCCTGAGTGAAAATGCCAAACAGCAGGCAGTTGATCAGTTGCGTCAGAAACATTTCCAGCGCCCTGAAGAACGGCTCCGTGTAGGTACATTTGAACAGGTCCATGATCAGGGAGGGACCTTACCCTTTGCCAATTAATTTTCAGCTAAAATTGCTCATTGACGCCGTAGCTAAACAGTACTGCAACGGCGTCGAATATCTTCTCTTATTCCCTTTCTTTTTTGTCTCATCTCTTATATATATAAAAACAGTAACAACGACCCTCTATTTTGAGAGTTTAACAGAGCCATTTTCCTCTGAAAGCCTTGATTTTCTTGGGTTGATTACTTTTTTTAACATTGTTATTTGTTTCCAACTATTTCAGCCTAAACATTCATCAATCTTAGATTTCAAAGAGTTAACAATAAAATACATACGTATATAAATTTCAAATTTATGAACTCATCAATGCTCACCGGGCGTGGCCCAAAATGACATGGAATTGGCTCATCAGCATGAAAAAATGCTTCTGCTTCAAAATAATAATTTTTGCACGTGATTGAAGATTAGGTCTGCACGATCGAGGCATCCAACTTCAATATTTAACGCGCATCAATACTCCCGAGCAATGATTGCTTTTTATAACAATAAAATGAACAAAGGAACGGTTATGCGTACTTTTATTAAAACAACACAGATGCTGGCGCTTTCCTTGGCAGCAGGCCTCGGTTTTGGCTTTTCAACACAAATCCAGGCAGCAGCAAGTGCAGTTCAGGTCACTGAAAAAGCCAAATCAGACTATGCCAAAACCAAGTATCCCATTCTGATGGTACATGGCTGGCTAGGCTGGCAACGCATAGGTACCGATACCATTGGTTTAGATTACTGGTATCAGATTCTGCCGGATATGGCTCGTAATGGCTCGACCGTGTTTGCCACCCAGTTGTCGCCTGCCAATACCACGGCTCACCGTGGTGAACAGCTCATTCATCAGGTCGATGAAGTGCTGGCAATTACAGGGAAGGAAAAAATCAATCTTATTGGTCACTCACATGGAGGGCCGACAGTACTTTATGTAGCAGCAACTCGACCGCAGCAGATTGCATCCATTACAGGGGTCGCAGGCACCTATCATGGCTCTAAAGTGGCCGACGATATTCAGAACAATACCCTCACCCGTACTGCTTTCAATATTCTTGGTGATTATATTATTGGACCGCTCATTACACTGGGGCAGTTCAAACCCGAACTGGAAATTGATTTCGATGCATCCATGAAATCCCTGACCCAAACTGGCTCTAGCTCTTTTAATGCTAGCGTGGCCAAACAGATGGTGCAGGATGGTGTCTTAGCCTCCACAGAAAACTGTAATAAAAATCTGAAACCAAAAGACCGTAACGGTATCTATTATTATTCTTGGACCGGTGTGGCTCAAGCGACCAATGCACTGGACATCGATACCATCCTGATGCAGCTTGGCCCTCTATCTTATGGCAATAAAGACAATGATGGCATGGTCGCCCGTTGTAGTGCATTCATTGGTAAAGTGATTAATGACCAGTACAAGCTGAACCATACCGATCTGGCCAATATGATATTTGGTCTTAAAGGCCTGTTTGCTTCAGATCCGGTGGCGATGTACCGTCAACATGCCAATCGTTTAAAACTTCAGAATCTCTAATTTTCATCGCCCTTATATCTGCAGATATAAGGGCTTTTTCGTTATTTTCACTTGAAAAAACTAAGGAGATAAAAAAACTCAAAACGCTGAATGGGTCAGCTTTCAAGCTGGCTATTCCCCACATTATGGCGAGGATCGCCTTAACACAACAACAAGAATGAGGAAATAATGATGAAATATGGAGTATTAACGGCAGGACTGCTCATGGCAGCGACCTGCTTCACGGCTCACGCCTCCACTCAGGCCAGTCAGGTGACGGCGAAAGCCAGTTCACAATATGCCAAAACCAAATATCCGATTGTATTTTCACATGGTATGGCGGGTTTCATTCAGGTTGGCACTGAACAGTTTGGACTGGATTACTGGTATCAGATTTTACCTGATCTGGCCCGTAATGGTGCGAATGTCTGGGCGACACGGGTCTCCCCTTTTAACTCATCTGAAATTCGCGGTGAACAACTTTTGGAGCAGGTCAAGGAAATTGCCGCAATTACCGGTGCAGATAAAGTCAACCTGATCGGACATTCACATGGTGGCCCAA
Organism: Acinetobacter sp. YZS-X1-1; assembly: GCF_000804305.1. Lineage (NCBI taxonomy): Bacteria > Pseudomonadati > Pseudomonadota > Gammaproteobacteria > Moraxellales > Moraxellaceae > Acinetobacter > Acinetobacter sp. YZS-X1-1. Next base: position 95,738 of record NZ_JWHB01000001.1, read on the forward strand.
CGATTCGTTATGTGGCCGGTTCAGAACCTAAGCTGGTGGCTTCATTAACCACAGTAGGTGCACCACACAAAGGTTCGCCGGTTGCAGACCTGATTCTAAAAGCTGAAGGGACTGCTATTGAAGCGCCACTGCTCGGTACGATAAATCTGGTTTCTAAAGCTATTACCTGGGCTCAAGGTCTGGATCCAAATAGTTTCCCACATGACTCTCTGGCGGGTGGTAGCAGTCTAACCCTGGCAGGCTCTGCAAAATTTAATCAGAAATATCCAATTGGTATGCCAAGCACTGCTTGCGGTGAAGGTGCTTATAGCTGGAAGCATGCGGATGGGCAGATTTACAATTATTCATTCACAGGTGTAGGCCAAGTCACTAACCTGCTTGATCCTGACTCAGCACTTAAAGTCACTGCTTTGCTCATTGATGGGGGTAAAGAAAATGATGGCCTAGTATCACGCTGTAGCGCCAAGTTCGGTAAAACCATTCGTGATAACTACAACTGGAATCATCTGGATGAAGTGAATATGGTACTAGGATTGAAAAACCTGTTTGCTCCAGATCCAGTAGATGTTTACCGTCAACATGCCAACCGACTAAAACTACAAGGTTTATAAAAAAATAGCGAGCATAAAAAAATGCGCCCAGAGGCGCATTTTTTTGCTTTAAAGCAAGGCTAAAATTAACCTTGTTTACGAGCTGGCAACTTTTCACGAATACGTGCAGCTTTACCAGAAAGTTCACGTAGGTAGTAAAGTTTAGCACGACGAACGTCACCACGACGTTTAACTTCAATCTTAGCAACGATTGGAGAGTGAGTTTGGAATACACGCTCAACGCCAACACCGCTAGAAATTTTACGTACTGTAAACGCAGAGTTCAAACCACGGTTTTTCTTAGCAATTACAACGCCTTCAAACGCCTGTAGACGTTCACGGTCGCCTTCTTTTACTTTCACTTGGACAACTACTGTGTCACCTGGTGCAAAAGCTGGGATGTCTTGTTTAAGCTGAGCATTTTCAACAGCTTGTACTAAAGGATGCTTACCGCTCATGGGGTATCTCCAATATGTGCGAGTCAGAAGAGGTCTGATTATCGCTGGGTATAGAGGCTGAATCGCATAGACCCGATTGACTTTCCCTTTATGCTTGACCGCTTCAATGCATAAAGAGCCTATTTAAGTACTTAATTTACATTAAGTAGTTTAGTTTGCTCGAAGCATAGCTTCTCGCCTTGCGCTCGGGTAAAGCAATGCTTTACTCACCCTCGCTCATCTTTTAGCCATTTCTTTTGCTGCTTGGTCAGTTCAACTTTTTCTACCAACTCAGGTCGGCGTTCCAAAGTGCGCTGATATCGCTGCAAAAACCGCCATTTCTCAATATTGGCATGATGTCCCGATTTCAAGATGTCCGGTACATCCATACCTTCAAAATGGTCTGGCTTGGTATATTGTGGGCAATCTAACAGACCATCCACAAATGAGTCTTGCACGTGTGATTGTTCATCTGACATTGCACCCGGAAGTCTCCGGATAATACTGTCCAATAACACCATCGCAGGGAGCTCGCCACCCGATAATACGTAATCTCCAATCGACCATTCCTGATCAACATATTTCTGGATCAAACGTTCATCGACACCTTCATAACGACCACACAGTACAATCAGTCCGTCATATTTAACGAAGTCCTGTACCGCAGGTTCATTTAAGGTTTTTCCTTGCGGTGACATATATACCACAGGAACATGAACTGCACCCGCTTGCGCTGCAAGCTCTTTGGCACGGTGAATTGCTTTCGCTAATGGCTCAGCCATCATCACCATACCGGGCCCCCCCCCAAATGGACGTTCATCCACCCGTTTGTAGTTCCCTTCAGCAAATTCGCGTGGATTAATACAATGAATTTGCATCAAATCACGTTGTGCTGCGCGCCCGCTAATACCGTAGGCTGTAATCGCTTCAAACATTTCAGGAAAAAGCGTAATGACTGCAAAGAACACCGCAGACTCCTCATTTTCCTGCTGCGTTAATCCTGTTAAGGATTAATAATCTACGCCCCAATTTACGTAGATACGACCAGCTTCGAGATCAACTCGCTGTACCACATCTTTATGCCATGGAATCATCCGCTCTTCGCCATCAACGCTATCAGCAGTAGCGCGAACTACCATCACGTCATTGGCACCTGTTTCAAACATTTCATGGATTTGACCGAGATTCACTTCCTGTTCTTCTTCATCCAGACCTAACACAGTTAGACCTTTCAAATCAGACCAGTAATACTCGTCCACGCCTGGTTGAGGCAGTTGCGATTTAGAGATCCAGACATTAGCACCAACCAGACCGTCTGCTGCGGTGCGATCACTCACACCCTTCAACGAAACAACCAGACCTTTGCCATGTGGTTTCCAACGTTTTACATCGACAATTTGCCATCCTGCTTTGATCTCAATGTACCAAGGAAGGTAGTCAAATATGTTGCTCATAGGTTCTGTATTGGAATAGACCCAGAGCCACCCATTTAATCCATATGCTGAACGCAACTGTCCAATCTGAATACGATCTTCGGGAACATTCTGTATTGGTGTCATGGGCAAGCTACTACCTAATTTATATAAAAATTATGCAGCAACTGCAGCTTTCTTAGCTTGAGCAGCTAAAGAAGCAACACGATCAGAAGGTTGAGCACCTTGAGAAACCCAATGAGCAAAACGGTCAGCATCTAAACGAAGTTTTTCTGCTTTACCTTGAGCTGTAGGGTTGAAGAAACCAATACGTTCGATGAAACGACCGTCACGTGCATTACGGCTATCAGTCACAATGATTTGATAGAACGGACGTTTTTTAGCACCACCGCGTGCAAGACGAATAACAACCATGATAGAACCTTATAGTTTTTACGGATTATTCATGTACCGACCACCGGAACACTTCAAACCCCTTTCATAGAGGGCAATATTTTACGCGAAGTTTACCCTGAATGAAAGATCAAAAACTGGTTGGCTACAATTTTGAATTAGCGACCGTCCCAATTTGAATTTGCTGCTAAAGCACTGCCACAGGCACTGGCAGTCGCTGTTACTTTTGACCAGTAACGTTGACCAGTATCATCTAAACAACTTACCCCATCATTTTTCTGATTTCCTGTGGGTGAAGGTACAGCACTTAGCACCCAGCTTGTTGCTGCTGGGTTAAAACTTAAATTAAGTGTATATAAACCATTTTGAGATAAAGGAGTAGCTGAAGAAAAGCCTAGCTTAGTTAAATCAATCGCAGTTGTTGCATTAATCTTATAGTTAAAATTAGTTGACTTGTATTGTTGCAATCTACTCGCTATGTCAATTAACTCGGCCTGTACCTCAGTACGCTTTGATTTTCTTACCTGCTCCTGATAAGAAGGAAAAGCTACTGCTGCAAGAATAGCGATAACAGCTACCACTAACATGAGTTCAATAAGAGTAAATCCTGACTGCTTTCTCACCATGTGTTCATACCTCCTGTGCCGCATCCTGTATAAGACACATTGGCCTTGGTCATATTCTTACACTGAATTCCTGTACTAGTCATGAGAAAAGTAAAATTATTAGGGTCTTGGCTTTCTGCTTTAATAGCCCATCTTTGTCCTAAAGCGGTAGTATTAGTTAGAAGTTTAGTAGCATCTGTACCATCTCGAACAGAAACAATATATTTAACTGCGGTTCCTGAACTATTTAATGGCAGGTTTAATTGTGCGTTACTTGTATTATAACCAATAAGATTTCCATTATTATCTTTATATAAATAACTAGGCTCAAAACCCAGATAACTAAAATTTTTACCTTTATGGCGCTCTAACTGCTCTGCTAGCTTTTGCACTTCCTGTTGTGCCTGACTAGCGATTGCTCTTCGAGCATAAGCCTGATAACTCGGAATAGCAATTGTGGCAAGAATCGCCACAATTACCACTACCACCATTAATTCAATTAATGTAAATCCTTGTTGTGGTATACGCAGGGTCCACTTCTTATTGTGCATATTTTTCATACCAACGATTTGGAATAAAACGTAAGGAACCCCCTGTTTCCAAGAATTTCCCACCCACTGTTCCACATGCTGTACCCTTACATGGGCTGCAATTAGGCCCTGAGCAAACATCATTTGGATCAGGTACGACTAGACTGCGTTTGTTAGGATCACCATCTGCACTACCTACATTAGGAGTTACAATTCCTGAGCCCAAGTTATAAGTATAATTAGCATCTTGTTTACATACCCCGGTTGGCAGACATAAACGTTGTGTAAAACTATGTCCTTTTACCCCAGCACCACAACTTGAAGTTGTACCATTATTAGACGCATCATATTGAGTAACATATAAGCTACCTTCTAATGCGATTGGAGTAGTTAGACCTTTAATAATATTTGCAGCAGCGTCACTATTATCAAACTTCTTATTAAATACATAGTACCAGCCACCCCATCCATTATTTTTATCTATGGTTGTTGTAGATGTGGCATTATTTACATACCTTAGCTGCGTAGGAACTGGAGTTGTTGCAGAGCTAGCAGCTAAAGTTTTTGCCTGCATTTTTGAAGTTGGATAACGCCCTTCAGCATTACTTGGATAAATATCATAATCATAGATACCATATGCGGCATCATATTGCAGCCCTAAAGGGTCTTTCTTTTGTGCTGAATCTGTCGTACCTACCAATGGAGAACTTTGATTTCCAGAAACAAAGGTAGCGACCACAATATTCCCACCATAAATTGCACTACTACCTGCACTATAATGAGCTGTAAATGCAGGCATAGTATAGAAACGTGGGCTAGTGCCATCAGCTTGGTTCAGATTTAAAATTCTGGTGGCTTGAGCAGTAAATGTTGTAGCGCCATCATTCTTAAAATCCACTCTAAAGGCCTGTCCCGCAAGATCACCAAAATATAGATGATCAATAACTCCATCATTATTTCGGTCTACTGTACGAATCTGACTTACAACGCTATATTTTAAGTTCTCATTTGTACTTGAATCTGCATTCCATAATAAATCACCTGTATCAGCATCAAAGATATAGACACCAGCACCGATTTTATTGTCTTGCTTATAGTTATAGCTTTCATAACCTGCGTAACCTGTACGTACGCCTTGGGTTTTTAAACCATCTCCATCCGCTCCTCCTGCATCATATCCCCCACCAACAATCATTACGAGTCTGCGCTTACCTTGCCAGTTAATATAACCCAGACTAGGTTTAGACCAGCTTTGACCCATTTTACTTAATGCACTATAGGATTTACCGGCAGGAGTTTTTTGTGAATATACCTTGCCTGTACTTGGATCAATATGAAATTTAATTTTTGGACTATTAATATCGGTTAGATCTAGGGCGTAATAACTACGTCCACCCATTCTCATTCCGCCATATACCCATTGCTTACCGCTCAGGTCCTCAGTTTTACCATCCAAGTCAGTACGAGAAGTTCCTTTTACAGTTAGAGTCCCATCACTTTTACTGACATAGATTGTGTGAGCAGTCCATTCGCCATCCATACCATAATAAAGAGCATCTTTCCCTCCCGCCAGATTTCCTCCTTCATTTTTGAAAGTTTCTGACTGACCTTCAATAATTTCTTTAGGAACAAAAGAAAATTTTTCTACCCCAGTCTCTGCATTTACAATATGGATCAAACCTTGAGTTGTCCCGAATAGCACATAATCTTCACGATTTGTACTACCAATACTGATTTTACCTGTATTGTTGTCTTTCTCCGCTACTGCTTTACCCTGCTGAGTAATCAGGATAGGTTTAGAATGCAGAATGCTTCCCATTTGTCTTACTGTAGCCGAATAGGTAGAAAGATCGAGATCAGTTGTAGAAATATCACTTGGAATATTGAAACCGAGCAAGCTCATTAAAGCTCTTGAATAAGTACCATCTGTTTTAGTCTTCGCATTAGTTGTATAAGTATGATCAATTTTGACTAGATCTAAATTACGAGAAACTTGCTCAGCTACAGGTTTAGTTCCATCATAACTATAGTCAGTTAAGAGAGTTCTCGCAGTTACTGAATTACCCGTTGTATTAGTCCCAAGCCCTAAAGGAAGCTGACTTAAAGCTCCGCCTTTTTTAAATATTGGTGCATTTTCTGGATAACTCATCCCAGCTTTGGCCCAGATATCAGCTAAATCTTGCAATTTACTTTTTTTCACCACTACAGTTAAATCGCTAGGCGTTTTACTTGCATAAACTCCATTATTTACTACATGGAACTTTTTCAAATTACCAAACCAGATCTGCTGTCGGTCTACCGGATTCACTTTTGGCTCGAACTGAGGGAAATAAGAATAAGGTTGTACAATTGCAGGATTCAAATCATCTAATGGAATCGTTGATGATCCGGTACTCATAGATGGAATATCTTTATTCAATTCTTCAACGAATTTATTAATACTATCTGAAATATCTTTAGAGTTAGTACCAGCTTTCCAGCCACCGCCACCTAGTATCCCCCAATCTTTAGCGTCTTGCACATCAGGATTGCTATCTCCGCTAAAATCGCTACCAAACCCTACAACAGCAGTTTTAATTTTTAAACCGACAGGATTTTTTGCAGGATCCAGTAAAGCTTGTGCATATTTACCAACACATGCCCATCCATTTCTAGAGTCCATGTAACCACTACGATTTCCCAAAGGACTTACAGAGCAATCAAATTGAGTTCCTTTATTCCCTAAGGACGTTGACATTAAAGTATAGGCTGTGCCGCTTTTACCATCCCAGCCCATCGCTGTACCACCAGGCTGCGGTTCACCATCAGTCAAGAAATAAATCCCTTGACCGCTGCATTCTCGTTTTTCTGGATTATTAACTTGGCCGCTAATTGATTGAGGGGCCAAATAAGTACGAGTTTTACTCGTATCTTTTGCATCCCCTACAGATGAACCAAATCCACTATAAGTACTATTACTTGTAGCCTGTCCCATTAAGTAAGCTGCGGCTTCCGAATACGCATAAGGCGTAGGTGTACCACCACTTGCTTTAAGATCTTTAATCGTTTCTAACAGCAAATCACGTTGAGTAACCTCTTTAGTTACATAACGGACTTTTTCTACTGGACGAGTTTTAATGACTGTTTCATAAACAGGTACTTCACGTGTACCTTCTTTATTTCTCTCATAAAAAATTACGCAATCATTATTATTACCAGCTGTACAGGTAGTAGTAGGAAGAGTATCATTAAATCCTGAAGGACGTGTTTCGGTACGTGTTCCCCATGAGCAGGCACTATTAGTCCAAGTACAGGTTTGATAATAAGTTCTTTTGACATTAGATCCTCCCCAGCAGAAACCGAAAATACAGGTTTGATTCTCTAGTCGCGTTTCCGAATATCTTGTCCACCGTGGCAAGTCATAATAATATTTTTCTTGCGTCGTCCCCGTTTGAACTCTTTCCTCATATTCTTCTTGATCGATATAAGTTTCTGCTACTTGGTAAGAACGGATAACTTCACTCAAAGGACGTGCAGGCACACGGATATAACCATTATCTCCAGCAAAGCTAGAGAGGCCTAACACGATTTTATCACTCACCCGAGGTACAGTAGGGGTGCCCTGTAAAATTTCTCTTAAACCATCTTTTAAACGGGTCAAACGATCGTAACAACGATAGTTACCGTTTGATTGTTTTTCACAACCTGTTTTTGTATCTTTTACTTTAGCATTAGCCGTGCTTGCAGTAACCGCACAGTAATAACGATTATAAAGAGAGGTTGTACTAGTATCCACTTGAATACCAGTATTAGTTCCTGCACAAACTCCATAATCATTTTCTATACTCATAGAAGTATAGGGTCTACCTCTATTATCAACATAACCCTCGCCCCAGCCCATACTGCCTGACAAGTCGAGCATCAGCATTAAAGTCGTACTACCCACACTATCTTCAGGCACTTTATAAATTTCAATATCACTTGCATAACTTACAGGTAAGGCAGTGCATAATAAGGTAGTTAATACTACACATATTCCAGCTACTTTTATTTGAGAGAAGATCGCTTTTTGGAAAAACGGTGTCATAACCAGTTGTTTCTTTATATTTTTCATTATTGACACTCCTTTACGATGTCCCTTTCACAGGTCTTAAGGTATATTGCATTTCTTGATCACTATAAGGCACATTACGTTCTGTTAAGCACTGTCTTACAGTCTTGTTATCTGCTAAAGGGTCATAAAAACTTGTATAATTTGATAAACAATTTTGGATATCTGTTACCGAGCTTTCGCTTAAATTTGGGATAATCGAGATAACGTTTACTGCTACTTTCTGGATTTGTTGGGTTTTTGACTGTTGTTCGTCATCTCCTTCCAACATATGTTCCCAATCTAAACCGGAACTATCAGCACGGATTCCAACACGTGTCATAACTGCTGAACGACCACTAATAAAGTCTGTTTTTCGAGAAATTTTACAAAAACCGATAGTGCCAAGCTGGGTATTTTTAATTTGATCACCTTCCCAATATACGACACTCGCATTACGGCTTCCCTCAAGACTATTAGCATCCCCTCCCCGAATACAAAATACGAGCTCTTTACCTTTATTTTCTGGTCTTAGTACATAGGCCAGCATTCCATCCCCAATCCTCATATTGGCTAGAGTCAAATCATTAGACGTTTGATTTTCTAAACTAAAGAATATGGCATCAGAAGCCTGTTGAAGCAGAGCCTGTGCTTGAGTATTCGTAGCTATATTTAAAGAAGTTAGACTTCCTTTAATTGCCCAAGTCCCTACCAGAGTTAATAAAATGAGCATAACGAGAACAACAATTAAAGTAGCTCCTCGTTGTATAGATAAAGCTTTCATTGAGGGTTCTCCTGAATACCAAACCCATTTCTCAGTGCTATTGTTTGGGTAACCACTTGTCTCATATATAAATTATTTTTATTATCAGCGATTAATGGTTTATTAATATCAAAAATTTGATAGCTTTTATTTGGATCAACAGCACTGTTACTTCCCACACTGTCAGGTGAGCGAACCAACATTCCCAATTGAATAGATACAATTTGTGGTTTATTTGCTAAAGCTAAGTAGTTAGGAATACTAATGTAGCCAAAACGATCAAGTACACCATCCTGCCCAGTAACCGCGGGTGATTTTGTGGCATCAATAGTATCTCTTGCCACCCCTAATAAAACATGCAAATGGTCAACCCGAGGGATAATAATCTCACCATTTCCATTTAAATTATCAAGCTTGAGATCATTATCATTGGAATAACTTGTAGCTTTACAAGCTAAAGCCAGAGCAGTATTTGGATCATTATTTACTTGGCTATCTGTTCGTAAAAAATAGCGCTCTACAACATATACATTTGATGCAATTTCAACACCTTCACAATTATATTTATTGTTGATGGTATTACGATATTGAATTACCAGCTGATCACTTTTTTCTCCCTGCAAATTTGAAGGGCCAATACTGCCAGCGGTCATCAAATTATTACTCGTACTAGCACCTGTAATCTGAAAAGTAGGATTAGTACTGAGATTAGCCTTATTTAACACAATTCCTCCATGTAAAATAGAAGGATCCATAATAGGCTTGCCTGAGTTCAAGTTTGCTAGACGGATATTACGCAACATATATTCCAGACCAAAACTAGCACTATTTTGTAAATTAGCTGCACCTTGCTGTATAGCCATATTTTTTTGAGCAGTAATATAAAGCTGTATAGCAGCTGCTGTAATAAGTAGGCCCAAGATCATGGAAATCATGAGTTCAATAAGTGTAAAACCAGATTGGTGCTTCATGTCAGTACGCCTCCATTACCAGACATTGTGCATCAGCTTTATACACTCCATTTACCATACATGTTGATACATCCTCTTTTGTAATAGAGGTTTTTCCCCACGCAATATAAACACAGGTACGACTACTCCCATCACACTTTTTCATAATGATAGTTTGCCCAAGACTATTTGCTTTGGCTTGGATCTGAGAAGCATCATATATTGCCATTTTATCTGGCTCACAATCTGGCTTATAGGAAGTTGCACTTCCTAGACAGCTCACAATAGCTTGTCCATTTGGCGTATTAATTGCCGAGATGTAATCATTCAATGCAAGACGATTAATTCGCATTCGATCACTTAGGTCTCGAGCTACTGTCATTGCCATGGTACGGTCAGTTGCTTCCGTCATTGCCTGTAATGCACGAAGCTGTAATATTGAAAATCCTATTACCCCTATCGCTAAAATGAATAGTGCTACCAGAACCTCCATTAGCCCTACTCCATATTGTGATTTAATCATCAACATGCACCTGCTTTATTTTCAATTTTCTCAATTACACCTGTTTTCGAGATGCTGATTTCTTTTGAAGTAGCTAATTTAGTACTACATAAGGTAAAAATAAGCGGAACTACCTTATCGATTTTTTTAGGATTTGTAGTATCGTTTTCGGGTAGAAGTGGATTAAAATCTGGATTATCAATCTGCTTATTTCTTTTAGTAACTAAACCTATAGGCTGAAATTCTACATCTGTAGTATCACTTGTAAGCCTTATATCACTGTACTTAGAAGTCCAATAAAATGTAGTCGCATCATTGGTACCATTTGCAAATTTAATAGTTACCTTTTTACGTAGTGCAGCAGATTGAGCACGAGCCTGACCAAACAAGTAGGCAAGTTCTTTAGCAGTATTATTTAACTGTTGTTTTTTTATAGCATCTCCAAAAGAAGGTGCTGCAATTGTCGCAATAATCCCTAGAATTGCAATCGCCACCATCAACTCAATTAATGTGAATCCATTTTTTTTCTGCATACTATTCCCCAAGGCAACAAAACTTTACCTCATTAAAAATATTATCTAATTAACTTACAAATCCCACACAAATAGAGATGAATGGCATAAAAAAACAGATAACTGCAAAAATTAGTTATCTGTTTTTTAAAATTATAAATCAGGTGATAAGTGCGTCATATCTTAAGCTTGAGTGACTGGAATACGTAACTCTTTTGGCAAACTAAATGTAATATTCTCTTCTCGCCCATCCAGTTCTTTTGGTGCCTGTGCACCCCAATCCTGTAAACGCTGAATCACCTGCTTAATTAAAATTTCCGGGGCGGAAGCACCTGCAGTTACCCCAATTTTAGAAATATTAGTAAACCATTCCTGCTTGAGCTCATCTGCATTATCGACCAGATAGGCCGCTTTACCCATACGTTCCGCGAGTTCGCGCAAACGGTTTGAATTTGAAGAGTTTGGAGAACCTACTACTAGAACCACATCACAACGTTCAGCCAAGTCGCGCACTGCATCCTGACGGTTTTGCGTGGCGTAGCAAATATCGTCTTTACGTGGGCCTTGAATCAGTGGAAATTTCTGGCGAAGAGCATCAATCACTTTGGCAGTATCATCAATTGACAAAGTTGTTTGTGTTACAAAAGCGACTTTCTCAGGATTGCGTACCGTTAAAGCAGCGACATCTTCTTCATCTTCAACTAGATAAATGTCACCCCCATTATTTTTATCATATTGCCCCATGGTGCCTTCAACTTCTGGGTGGCCCTCATGACCAATTAGAATCGCTTCCACTCCCTCACGGGCATATTTAGTCACTTCAATATGTACTTTAGTGACCAATGGACAGGTCGCATCAAAAACTTTTAAACCACGCTGTTCGGCTTCCTGTTGCACAGCCTTAGACACACCATGTGCACTAAAAATCACGATATTGTCATCCGGAACTTCATCTAGCTCATCGACAAAGATCGCGCCACGTTGACGTAAATCATCTACGACAAATTTGTTATGCACCACTTCATGACGCACATAAATTGGTGGATTAAAGCATTCTAGGGCACGGTTTACGATCGCAATGGCACGATCCACACCGGCACAGAAACCACGCGGGTTAGCTAAAACAATTTCCATAGAAATCCTCAATACTCACTCAATTTATGGCGCTACAATTGAAATAAATGTAAAACAATCGACGTACAACTATTTAGTTTAAAGCCGGTCTACTCTAAAATAGAGAAGATATTTTATCATATCAGGAAAAATATCATGTCGGGTCTCTTGTTTGTCGTTTCTGCAGCGTCTGGAACGGGCAAAACATCCCTCGTTAAAGCATTACTTGAACGCGTCAACAATCTTCATGTTTCTGTTTCTCATACGACACGCGGTCAACGACCTGGCGAACTCGATGGCGTACATTATCATTTCTCGACTAAAGAAGACTTTTTAAATCTGGTCGAGGAAGGTGGTTTTATTGAATATGCCGAAGTCTTTGGTAATTATTACGGCACAGCACAAGCGACTGTAAAAGAACAACTTGCTAAAGGTCATGATGTATTACTTGAAATTGACTGGCAAGGTGCACAACAAGTTCGTCGACTTTTTCCTGAATCTAAACAGATTTTCATTCTTCCACCAAGTCAGTTTGATTTGCGTCAGCGTCTTTCTAATCGTGGTACAGACTCTGTTGAAGTGATTGAACACCGTCTTAGCTGTGCAGTCGAAGACATGCAGCAGTATGTCAATTTTGATTATGTCATTATCAATGATGACTTTAATAAGGCATTACATGATCTTGAATCTGTGATTATTGCCAATCGACTAGTCCTTTCCCAGCAAGCGACCCGCCATGAAAAACTGATCCAGGCTTTAATTACTCCAAGCGAACAGTGATTAAAACTTGAGTCTCCAGACAAAGCATTTTATACTGTGCAGTCTGTTGAAATTTACTATTCAAAACGAGAATTCTTATGGCACGCGTAACCGTTGAAGATTGTTTAGACCATGTAGACAACCGCTTTGAGCTTGTACTAGTGGCAAGCAAACGCGCGCGTCAATTGGCACGTCAAGGCATTGAACCAACTGTAGAATGGGACAATGATAAACCAACTGTAGTTGCTTTACGTGAAATCGCTGCAGGTCATGTATCAAAAGATATTTTGAAACAACGTGATCAAGATTATCAAACTTCAAGTTTAGACCTTGCACTTTCTGCAAATAATCTAAATTTAGATGGTTTTTCTTTCCAATAAGAATAAACCATTCCAAAAAGCCTAGTTTTAAACTAGGCTTTTTTTGTTCTGTGACTTTTATATTTTGCACAGAACGGTTATAACATAAGGGTTAGCTCTAAAGTCAGTATAAGTTTTTCACTCGTTAATATGAAAAAACTGACCCACTTTATGTTATACATTTCATACGAGCTTTCTCTGTTTTATTTGTTAAAAAGTCCAGTTTTAAAGGTGTTTTATGCCAGGCCCACAGGTCAGTGAAGCTAAGCAACAGTTAAAAATCATCATCGACGCGTACTTAAGTGAAAGCGATGTCGAACGTGTGCTTGCGGCCTGTGATTATGCCGATATTGCCCATGATGGCATTACCCGTAAAAGTGGTGAACCTTATATTCTGCACCCTATCGCGGTGAGCTGTATTCTGGCCCATATGCGTCTGGATACTGAAACCTTAATGGCAGCGCTGCTGCATGATGTCATTGAAGATACCGACTTCAATAAAGATGACATTACTGAAAAATTTGGCAGTACGGTTGCAGAGCTGGTTGATGGGGTCACCAAACTCAGCCATTCTAGCGATAAAGAATATAATAAAGCAGCCTCTTTCCGAAAAATCCTGCAAGCGACTCTACAGGATCCACGTGTCATTATTGTGAAACTGGCAGATCGCTATCACAACATGACTACACTGGAAGCATTACGCCCTGATAAACGCGCCCGTATTGCCCGAGAAACCTTTGAAATTTTTGTTCCAATGGCACGCTTGGTCGGCATGAATGAAATGGCAGATAATCTAGAACATCTCTGTTATCAGAATCTGGATCTGGATATGTACAATGATGTCCAGGCCGCCCTTTTAGAAACCAAGCCTAAACGTTGTGAATATCAGGCCAAATGGGAACAGAAACTTAATGAACTGCTTCAGCAATATGCCATTGAAGGCCGGGTTAAAAAGAAAAACAATAATATCGAGCTATTACGTCACTTTGTAAAAAATGATATTGATCTGCAGGAACTTACCCATAGCCACGCATTTGAAATTATCTTACAGAGCATTGCCGACTGTGACCGTCTCGCAGATATCCTGACTGAGAGTTTTACAGTTCAAAATTATCAGGACAATATTCGTCGCCCCCTTCCGGGCGGCAACCAGTCTTTAACCATGCGCTTAAAAGGTGAAAAGACCACCCTATCGCTGACTATTCAAACTGAACTGATGCGTAAAGCTGCGCGCTTTGGTGTGGTACTTGGTGAAAATGCGCCTCAAGCCTGCCGCTCTGCTATTCAGGCATCTATGCAAAATCTAAACGTATTGGTTGATGGCGAATGCGCCAAAACTACGTTCAGCGAATTACTGGATTATCTGCACCAGGAAAAAATTTGGGTTTATACCCCTCATGGTCATCTGCATGAATTACCTCAAGGTGCGACTGCAGTTGATTTTGCCTATGCCGCTAGTCTGTTCCTAGGTAACCATGCCATTGGCGCCAAAATTAATGGTGAAACCAAACCACTTTCTACACCATTATTGAGTGGTCAGGTCGTTGAAGTCATTACCGATGTTCTTGCAACCCCAAACCCGGACTGGCTCAGTTTTATTAATACCCAAAAAGCCCGTCGTGCCATTCAGAATATTTTGCGTGATCAGGATATTGATGAACAGCGCCTTGTCGGTCAACAGGCTCTTAACCGTGCCTTAAAACTTTTCCAGTGTTCTATTCGTGATCTGACCGAAGCTGACTGGAAAAATGTACTGGAGTGGCGTCATGTCCCGACTAAAGAACAACTATTTGAACAGATTGCTGTAGGTGATTTATTACCGCAACTGGTTGCCAACCATTTATTCGCACATGATCAGCATCAAAATACAAATAGTTCAGGTCGCCTTATTCAGGGTACAGAAGGTGTAGATGTTAAATACGCACATTGCTGTAACCCGGTACTTGGTGATCCAATTCAAGGTCATCTGACTCGTCGTGGCTTAATTGTGCATCGTGCCCGTTGTCATAATTTATTGCAGGAACAACATATGCATCCTGAAAATATTATGCCTCTACAATGGACGACCGAAGATCTGGATGATGTCAGCTTTACTGCCTATCTCTGTATTGATCAGGCCATGGACGATGAACAGATTTCCGATCTGATTTATCAATGTCGTAAAGGCCATACAGGTGTAGAAATGGTACGTAATTATGATGGCAAAACTTATGTAAATATTGTGGTGCATAACCGTAAACAGATTGCCAAGATTATTCGTGATTTACGCATGCATTTTGGTTTTCCACGTATTACTCGCTTAGAACAGTCGCTCAATATTGCTGAAACATCTAAAGCCAGTTAATCATTTAAAACGATAATGCTTTTGTCAGTTGAATTGATCTAATATGATGTATGTTGATGATAAAAGGAGAAATTGATGTCCCGCCAAGTGATCCATACTGAAAATGCCCCGGCTGCCATAGGCACCTATTCACAAGCAATTCTAGTCGGGGATACACTTTATTTATCCGGCCAGATTGGTCTGGATCCATATAGTATGGAACTGGTTGAAGGCATCGAAGCTCAGATTCGCCGTGTATTTGATAACCTGAAAGCGGTTTGTGAAGCAGCAGGTGGCTCATTGGCTGATATTGCGAAACTGAATATCTTCTTAACTGACCTCTCTCATTTTCAGCTCGTCAACCAGATTATGGGTGAATACTTTGCTCAACCTTATCCAGCACGTGCTGCCTTAGGTGTTGCAAGTTTACCTAAAGGTGCTTTAGTTGAGATGGATGGCATCGTTGTTATCAATCAATAAGTTATAGAAAATTAAGAGATACCACCTATCAGGTGGTATTTTTTTATCTGAATCATCAATCACTATAAAAAGCGTTTTCAAATGATTTTTATTGACAAACGATAACAATTATCAATAATATCTCTTATCTTATTTATTCACTGTGGTTGTATCCTATGTACGTTTGTCTATGCCGTGGCATTACAGATCAAGACATTAAAGATGCTATTGCAAATGGCGCCGAAAGTTATCGCGATGTACGCGAAATGCTTGACCTAGGCACGTGTTGTGGCCGTTGTGCTCCGGAAGCCCGTATGATCATCAGTGATGAAATTTCCCAGATTGCTGCCCGGCTAGCGGTTGCTGCCTAAAGCGGATAACGATAATTATAAAATCAATGGTCTCGTATCATTACTCCTCCCCCGCCTCTGACTCTGGCGGGTTTTTATTGCTTTATATTTCACCTGAAGCTTTTTGATTGCGATTTTCATTTGCAGTTCAATAAATTACTCGCCATTGCTCGCTCGATTGATTTAAGATAAGTTAATCAAAAACCCATAGCGATAAATGGGGCAACAGGCTATATGGAGTGATACGATGAAAGGCAATCGTGATGTAATTAATCAGCTGAACCAGGTGTTGTATCACCACCTTACTGCAATTAACCAATATTTTCTGCATTCCCGCATGTTTAATGACTGGGGCATCGAAAAGCTCGGTTCTGCCGAATATAAAGAATCGATTCGTCAGATGAAGCATGCAGACAAGATTATTGAGCGAATTTTATTTCTGGAAGGTCTGCCAAACCTGCAACACCTAGGCAAACTCTATATCGGTCAGCATACGCAAGAAGTGCTGCAATGTGATGTGCGCAAAGTCAAAGAGAATATTGAAACCATCCAGCAGGCAGTGACTTTGGCAGAAACTCAAATGGATTATGTGACGCGTGATCTGGTTCAGGAAATTCTGGAAAAAGAAGAAGAATATCTGGACTGGACCACTACTCAGCTTGATCTGATTCAAAGTGTGAGTATTGAAAACTATATTCAAAGTCAGCTTTGATTTCTGAAAGATATAAAAAAGCCATCATAATGATGGCTTTTTATTAGATTCAAATTATTTCGGCATATCTTTAAGGACATCTTCATAACTCAGTTCAGTCTTTTGAATCGTATTCAAACGCCAGAGCTGATGATGGGCTTCCTCGACATAACCATTGTAAGCCAACAGACGAATATATTTTAATAAGTTGTATTTGGTTGGATAACTCACCACTAATTTTTCATATTCATGGATTTCGTTTTGACTCATCTTGGTATAGGGATTTACACGAATCCAGTCAATACGATGATTAAATTCAGTCAGCAATAAGATCGGCTTTTGATTGGTTATTTTTTCAGGCTCAAATTCATAACGGATGCTCTGCCCCAATTTTGGCACCGCTGTATCATAATCCCGGTAAATCACTGCAATTAAAATAATACCGGTAATGAAGGCTACTTTCATCAACCATGATGGCATGACAAGCTGTTTAGCTACATCAGCTCGCTGTGACAATACTGTACCAATAATAAAACCAACTGGTAGCAGGAAATAGGCATAATGCTGTGGGAACTCAAACATGGCATGGGTGACAAAGGCACCGATCATTAATATGCCAATGACTGACTCCGTTGTCTTGACCCAACGCTGCATTTGATAGCTTAGATAGCCGAAATAAGCCAGAAAAGGCACACCAATCACTGCCCCGTTCCAGATCAGGAAATCAATAATAAAGTTATGCGCACTCCGGATCCAGACTGGACCTTGGACTGTATCCCTAATAGAAACAAAGGCGACACTGGTCTGATACCAGCCATAACCAAACCATGGCTGTGCCTGAATTGCCGCTAGCATTTGCTGCCAGATTGCCAGACGCGACATATCTCCTGTTGCACGTGCGACTACATCACGGCTTTGTACCACTTGGGCATCCATGACTTGTGTAGCCAGCTGACTGAGTAATGGAAAAGCCACAATACAGGAAATAAAGAAGATGAACCAAGCGGTGCTGTAATACCATTTCAGGCGGATAATGCCTTTGTATTGATAGAAAGCTAAATACAGCATGATGGCGATTGCAGCGACCCAGGCAGTACGTGACTGGCTTAAAGCCACTCCCATCACAATCACAGCAGCGCAGGCAAACAGCCACTTGGTCTGGATTTTTTTCTTTTCATAAAGATAAAAACAACTCATTAATGCCATGACTAAAAAAGTTGCCATATTATTTGGTTGGGCGAAGTTAGCATAAGGCCGTTGAGTACCACTGATATTCACCATCCCCGGCAATACTGAATCCAGATTTGTCCATTGGCAAAGTGCGATCATGCCTGTGACTGTACCGGAAGCTAGAAATACATAACTCAAATTAGTAAAAGTTTCTTCCCGATTATAATCTCCTGTTGACAGGTGATAACCCAGCACACTTGCCAACCAAAAACTAAAGACAAAAATAAAGCCCATCATGGCGGTACTAAAGAAAAATACTTGCCCCATAAGAAATTGAATCAGCGGGACACAGGCAAGTATCAATAATGGCAAACTAACTACAGGAATTCTTAATTTTTCTTTTAAGCAAATTGCAGCTAATGCAAATAGTGCAAAAAAGGCATACAGCTCACCTGTATAGGTCACCCAAGGACGGTAGTGAATGGGCATCAGCCATGCTAAAGAGATCAGGATTGCTGCGATGAGGGAGAGCGTGAATTTCATGGAAATATCAAGCGGTGGAGTTGGGCGTATGATAAACAAAAAGCAGATTAAACGGTAATCTGTTTTTTAGGTAAAAATTAGTTAGTTCCAAGGGCGAAGGTCGACGATTTTAATCACTTCTACTTTTTCTTTATTGATTAAAACTACCATATCAACGGCATTGGCTTTAAGTGGTAACCATGCATTGGCATCTGGGTATTTAGCCAAAGTTCTTTCAACCTCTGTTTTTAGATTGTATTGTTCAAGCTCTTTTAACGGTAAAGCACGTTTCTGGATTTGGTTTTTGGCTTGACTCAGCTCTGCATAACGCTCTGGTCGCTGCGCAATAGAAATACCACTAAATACTTCTGCAAACATCTCATCATTACGCTGTTCAATATTTTTAGCAAATTCGGTTGCAGCATATTGAGGTTTCAACCAAGGAATATGTTGAAATTGCGACTGAGCCTGATCAATTTTTTCTAAAACAATGTCATTTTTACGAACAAGTTCAAAACGGTCTACATTAAATACTAACCATACAGGACGGCCTTGTTCAATACTAAATACCCCATAACATAGAGCCGCAATTTGAATAAATATAATAACACTTAGGTCAAATTTAAGCGTTTTTTTACCTTCTTTATAGACTAATAAACCTAGTAATGGTCCTAAAATTACGTCGATGACCAAGAGCATCAAAAAGATATGCGCCACCCCGACGGCAGAGGCTAGTGGTGATGGATACCAAATAAAAAAGACCATTACTATTGCAGCTAATGCAAGAAAAATAGATATAGAAATATGACTAAGAAAAAATTTTAGACGTTTGGACATTCAAGCCTCCACTGCACTGCTACTTTAAAATAGTCGATAACCATATTCCCAAAATCGGGGTGGAGTTGATGGTAAACTTTCAGATAAAGCTGATGTATGAAAGAATAAATAAATAAAAGCTAAAGCAATTAAAATATAGACAATAAGCTCGAAATTTTTGGATTTTTTTGAACCTTTATGTGTTGATTGATTAAAAGAAGCAGCATACTGAAATTCAGGATTCTTCAGCAGAAAAACGAATAACCACAAAAGAGCGATTTGGGTAATAGGATAAATATGTATACCTGAAAAAGATAAGTCTATACTTACTGCTATAAGAGCTGGAATTACAAAATAATTTTCTTTAAAATTCCACTTTATTCTTTTTAAAATATTCCAAATGACTAAAATAAGAAAACCAAATCCAATTAACCCTGTTTCAGTTAGAATCTGTATAAATAAATTATGTGGATGCGCGGGAATTATACCTGAATACAAATCTAATTGATAAAATCCGCATCCAAAGAGTGGATTTTGTAACCAGCACTGAAATGCACTTACCCAAAGCTCATAGCGGCCACTCGTTGACTCTCTAGCAATTGATCTTACACCAGAAGCTGAATTGCTTGAAAAAAATAGAATAGAAAAATATGTTAACCATGTGGCGATATAAGTGAATAATATTTTCAGTCGTGCTGTACGGTTAAACATGCATATACATGCAATAAAAATACTATACGCTAAATTTGCTGAACGACCGCCATCTAAAAGAATAGATAAGAATGCCAAAAATAAAAAAAATAAATAAATATTTTTAAATTTTTCTTCTTTTAAGTAGAACCAAACAGAAAAAATAGAAAATACTAAAAAGTAACTATTATATATTCTAATATTCCATGGCATAGGATACCAATTTTGATAAACTCCACTTACTAAAAACTCAGCGACAGCAATGGGAAACATTAAAAAAATAGAGAAGCTTAGCCAAATTATAAGCTTGGATAGAAACTCATTGTAATTTAAATCAAAAAAAGCCTTATAAAGCAAATAGAATAAAATAAACTCATAAAGAATATAACTATAGTTTGACCAACATAAAAAACCCAACAGAATGAAAATAAAAAAACAAAATTCATACTTTGAAAAATATTTTTTTTTATGAGTTAAACCATAAAACCCTAAACCAATTAATAGAAAAACTTCAAAAATTCTTAATTCATTATAAAAATTAAAACTGTCTATAGAAAAACCCGCGATAAATAACAAAAAATAAAGAGCTATAAATAGCTCTTTATTTTTAAAATGTTTAATTAAATTAAACATTAGGTCCCACGACAATTAGCAGGAAGGAATTTACCTGGAGCTGTACCACCCTTACAAACCCATGATACACCTTTAGCTGTATCACCAGTGCCTTCTAAAACAATAGTTTTGGTATTTGCTTCACTATTAATATTAGCAAGAGTTGCAGAAATCTTTGATACTGTATCACTAGTTTTTGTATATGCAACAGCGCTAACATATTGACCAGCAGGTGCTGTATTAATTCCTGCTTGTGTAGCATTCGTAGGCATTACCCCTTGAGACGTAAAATATTCTGATACGCTTGTTTTCGCAGATGCTAATGCACCCACAGCTTCAGTTACTTTAGCACGCGCTGTATAGTCAGTGTATGCTGGAATCGCAATTGCAGCCAAAATACCGATGATCGCTACAACGATCATTAATTCAATGAGGGTAAAACCCTTTTGTACTGTATTCATAACATTCTCCACAAATGTTTTTGTTTATTTATAAGCCTGAAGAAAAAGCTCATTTAGCTTAATTTTATATTAAGCACTAAGTGTGCCAAGTTTTATTATAATAATTTTGACAGAAAAAACAGCACTTTAAAAAAATATTTTTTATTTTTGTAATCATTGTGTTTTATTTTGTGTAACTAACTGACAAAAATTGTCAGTTAGTTGCCTAAAATCACCCCAGAATAATCGGTTTATTCCCCAATTCATTTTCTAAATCATCTATTTTACGGTCATAGTACTGATCTAGCACTTCTCCAATCTGCTTAACCCCTTCAATTACACCTTCTTTAAACTTCTGCTGGACTAAATGCTGAATAATATTTTGGCAGATTTCATCCCAGACTTGCTGGGTCGTTGCATTTTTAATTCCACGGTCAATCACAATTTCTACCTTATGCTCGCAGAGGTTCAAATACAGCAGTACCCCACTGTTATATTCGGTATCCCAAACCCCAATCTCAGCAAATAACTGTCGCGCACGGCAGAGCGTATCCTGATAATAAGCAGAACGAGAAGGTAAAGATCCTTCAATCACGACCTGAATTTCCCCCACATGCCCATGCTCGGCTTCTTCTACAGCTAATGCAATGGCATGCTGATCCTGCTTGGAGAAAAACCGCTTGGTTGCTGGCATATAACAGAAGTGCTTAAGCCAGCGCTTAAAACTTGGTTGGGCATGTTCTTCCAGCTTAGGCTGCGTGACAATTTCTGTCGTATCTGTTGTTGTTACCATGAACCTGATGCTCCTCCCCCACCAAAACCACCGCCGCCTCCACCGAAGCCGCCGCCTCCAAAACCACCACGCCCACTACCACCGCCACGGCCTCCACCTGCCATAAAGGCATGCAGGATTAACTGAGCAAGTGAGGTCACGAGCAAAAAGAAAACTCCAGCACCAATTAATAGGCTAGCGACCAATCCCATACCATTGACTAACCCGGCTGCGGTACCCGCTACTGCAGCAGTGGCCGCACTCAACTTCCTGCCAAAAATCATGGAACCAATGACACCAGCGACGATAATAAAAACAACCGAACCAAAAGTCGCTTGAGAGGCCTGTTGCGCTTTGTAAGCCTGCTCCTGACGTTCTTTAAGCTCAGCTGCTGCTTGAGCTGCAATTTCTGGATCCAGATTTAGAATACGCTCAATTTCTGCCAGCCCAGCATCTATCCCTTGCGCATACTGACCCTGCTTAAACAAAGGTGTAATTTTGTTATTAATAATCCGTCCAGCCACAATATCTGGCAGAACGCCTTCCAACCCATATCCAGTTAAAATCTGAATACGATGATCATTTACCGCAATGGTCATTAACAGACCATTATCATGCTCTTTTGATCCTAGTTGCCAGCGATCTGCCACACGCATGGAATAGTCAAAAATATCTTCCTGACCCGTGGTAGGTACAATTACCACGCCGATCTGAGCCTTACCTGCCTGATAGAGGTTAATGATTCGTTGACTAAGTTGCTGTTTTTCTGCTGCCGTTAATAAATTTGCCTGATCAATGACTGGCTCATTCATGCTGGGCAAGTCGCGCTGAACCTGACCTTCTGCCATATCATTGGCAATTTGGGGCCGCGGTGCTGTAGCTGCAGATTCTACATTTTGATCCGTAGTATTCGTTTTAGGCTGCAAAATTTCACGTGCAACAATGATTTCTTCTGTATCGGTTGCCGTTGCTGTTTCACTCCAAGCAGGGTTCATCAGGCTCATAATGAGGCTAAGAAATATCCCTGTACAAAGTTTTACAGCGCTTATATGCATCATTGCAGCCACCTTATTAGCAGATTACCCAAGATTAAGCTTAGTCAAATGAAACCTTAGGTGCCTGTTGCGCACTCTGCTCTGCACTAAAGTTTGGCTTGGTATCCATCCCAATGACTTTGGCCGTCATTACCTGCGGGAACTGACGTGCATAAGAGTTAAAATCTTGTACAGTGGTAATATAGCGGTTACGTGCTACCGCAATACGGTTTTCAGTACCCTCAAGTTGTACCTGCAGATCACGGAACTGCTCATTGGCTTTCAGATCAGGATAATTTTCAGTTACTGCTAGTAAACGTGACAAAGCACTCGTCATTTGTGCCTGAGCTTCCTGATAACGCTGGAACAGTTCAGGATCTTCCAGCACTTCACGATCGACTTTCAAACCTGCAACATTGGCACGTGCCTGAGTCACTTCAGTCAATACCTGCTCTTCATGCGCCGCATAGCCTTTGACGACATTGACCAGATTCGGCACCAAGTCAGCACGGCGCTGATACTGGTTCTGCACTTCAGACCATGCCGCAGTTACTGCCTCATCCTTGACTTGTAAGGTGTTATAGCCACAACCTGTAAGTGTCAGGGTACTGGCTAACATCAGAGCAATGAAAGATTTTTTTAATTCAGGGACCATCTTTTATCCTCAATTCTTTATTGATATTTATTTAATTAATTTGATTTTAAACAGTATTTTCTAAAGTTTTGTTACTTTTTATAATCTTTTTAATGCTTCCTATTTTAAGTTTGGAAATAATTAAAGATTAAAAAACCCGCAGTAGCGGGTTTTTTGAAATGCAGAACTAAAGTAGATTAAACATTAAGATAATCTAGAATACCTTCTGCAGCCTGACGACCTTCCCAGATCGCAGTCACGACCAGGTCAGAACCACGGACCATATCACCACCAGCGAAGATTTTTGGATTTGAAGTCTGGAATTTGTACTGCTGCTGTGCAGCTGCAAGTACGCGGCCTGAACCATCCAGGTTGATTTCTACATCAGTAAACCAGTCTGCTGGGCTAGTACGGAAACCAAATGCCAGCAATACTGCATCTGCAGGTAGAATTTCTTCTGAACCTGGAATTGGTTCCGGACTACGGCGGCCACGGCTGTCTGGTTCACCCAGTTGAGTCGTTACCACTTTTACGCCAGTCACTTTGCCATTTTCACCCACGATTTCGATAGGTTGACGGTTGAACTGGAATTCCACGCCTTCTTCACGCGCATTTTTTACTTCACGACGTGAACCCGGCATGTTCGCTTCATCACGACGATAAGCACAAACCACTGACTCAGCACCTTGACGGATTGAAGTACGGTTACAGTCCATCGCAGTATCACCACCACCCAGGACAATCACTTTTTTGCCTTCAACGCTGATGTATTCTGATGGGTCTTTTTCCCAACCCTGGCAACGGTTCACGTTAGCAATCAGGAAATCCAGTGCATCATACACACCATCCAGATCTTCACCAGCAAAGCCACCTTTCATATAAGTGTATGTTCCCATACCCATAAAGACAGCATCGTAGTCAGCGAGTAACTGATCGATGGTGACATCGGTACCAATTTCAGTATTCAGACGGAATTCAACCCCCATACCCGTGAAGATTTCACGACGGCGTTTCATCACGTCTTTTTCCATCTTGAATTCTGGGATACCGAAAGTCAGCAGACCACCAATTTCAGGACGTTTATCAAATACAACTGGCTTCACACCATTACGTACCAGAATATCAGCACAGCCTAAACCAGCAGGACCCGCACCAATGATGGCTACTTTTTTATCAGTCCATTTCACATGAGACATGTCTGGACGCCAGCCTAAGGCGAAAGCAGTGTCATTGATATATTTTTCAGCATTACCAATTGTGACTGCACCAAAACCATCATTTAAGGTACAAGCACCTTCACATAGACGATCTTGAGGACAAACACGGCCACAGACTTCTGGCAAAGTATTGGTCTGGTGACATAGTTCTGCTGCCTGGAAAATACGGCCTTCTGCAAGTAACTTTAACCAGTTTGGAATGTAGTTATGAACCGGACATTTCCATTCACAGTACGGATTACCACAACCTAGACAACGATGTGACTGATTTGCAGCCACTTCTGTTGTGAAAGGTTTATAAATTTCCACAAATTCTGCTTTGCGGACGTCAATCTCTTTTTTCTCTGGATCTTGGCGTGCGACATCCAGGAATTGAAAGTCATTATTTAGGCGCTCTGCCATCTCTCTCTCCGTGGGTAGACCCAAGGCTTTATTCGCATTACCTTAGGTCTGCCTATATCTGCAGTAGTGGAATTATTGTGGATCAGCTTGAGTTGTTTTCAACAAGGTCAATAAGTTAGCTGCTTTTGGTTTTACCAGCCAGAACTTACGACTATAGAAATCAAACTCATGGCGGATCTTGTACGCCCAAGCACTACCTGTTTCTGCAATATGTTCATCTAAAATGCGAAGCAAGAAGGTCTGATGTTCCTCCATCGCTTCAGTTGAGATACGGTTCAGCTCAATCAACTCATGGTTGTAATGATCTACGAAATCATTGTCCAGGTCCAATACATAAGCGAAACCACCGGTCATACCTGCACCGAAGTTATGGCCTACTTTACCTAGGACTGTCACGATACCGCCAGTCATGTATTCACAGCAGTGATCGCCTGCACCCTCAATCACGGCAAAGGCACCTGAGTTACGAACTGCAAAACGCTCACCTGCAGTACCCGCAGCAAACAATTTACCACCAGTCGCACCATACAGACAGGTGTTACCAATGATGGCAGTATTTTGGGTCTGGAACGGAGAACCTTTTGGCGGGAAGATCGAGATACGGCCACCAGCCATACCTTTACCCACGTAGTCGTTCGCATCACCTTCAAGACTAATGTGCAGACCACCGGCATTCCAAACACCGAGTGACTGACCCGCTGTACCAGTCAGATTTACTTTAACGGGATGTGCTTCCATACTCAGGTTGCCATAACGTTTGGCAATTTCACCTGACAAACGTGCACCAATCGAACGGTCACAGTTACCTACGGTAAAGCTGTATTCACCACCTGTACCTGCTTCGATTGCTGGAAGAATTTCTTCTACCATCTTCTCAGCCAGAATACCTTTATCGAATGGTTCATTACCCTGTACTTCACAGTACTGTGCTTTACCTTCTGCTGCTGGATGTGACTCTAGCAGTTTGCTCAGATCAAGGTGAGCATGTTTGTCAGTTTCACCTGGCAAGATTTCCAGCAAGTCGGTACGACCGATCAGGTCTTTCAGGCTAGATACACCCAATGCAGCCAACCATTCGCGAGTTTCTTCAGCAATGAAAGTGAAGAAGTTGATCAGCATTTGAGGTTCACCGATGTAGTGCTCTTGGCGCAGATGATCCTGCTGAGTCGCAACACCGGTCGCACAGTTATTCAAGTGACAGATACGCAGGTATTTACAGCCTAAAGCAATCATTGGAGTCGAACCGAAGCCAAAGCTTTCTGCACCCAAGATCGCTGCTTTTACCACGTCAAGACCAGTTTTTAAACCACCATCAGTCTGAACGCGTACTTTGCCACGCAGGTCGTTTACACGAAGTGCTTGATGCGCTTCACTTAAACCTAATTCCCATGGAGAACCCGCATGGTGAATCGAAGACAATGGAGATGCTGCTGTACCACCGTCATAACCAGAAATGGTAATGAAATCGGCATACGCTTTCGCAACACCTGCCGCAATCGTACCTACACCCGGTTCAGATACCAGTTTCACCGATACCATCGCTTGTGGATTAACTTGTTTCAAGTCAAAGATCAACTGTGATAAATCTTCAATTGAGTAGATATCATGGTGTGGTGGTGGCGAAATCAGGGTCACGCCCGGAACTGAATAACGTAAACGGGCAATCAAGCCATTCACTTTACCACCTGGCAACTGACCGCCTTCACCCGGTTTCGCACCTTGAGCCACTTTAATCTGCAGTACTTCCGCTGATGTTAAGTAAGCAGGAGTTACACCAAAACGACCTGATGCAATCTGTTTGATTTTCGAGTTACGAATCGTGCCATAACGCGCTGGATCTTCACCGCCCTCACCAGAGTTAGAACGACCACCGATAGTGTTCATGGCAATCGCAATGGCTTCGTGTGCTTCAGGAGATAAGGCACCCAAAGACATCCCCGCAGAGTCAAAACGAGGCAAGATATCCTCTACAGACTCAACCTGATCCACCGGAATTGAATTGTCAGTTTTCAGCTTGAACAAGTCACGGATGGTTGCAATCGGACGATTGTTTACCAGCTCTGCATATTCTTTAAAGTCAGCATAATTACCAGAACGTACTGCTTTATGCAGTGAGTTAATCACATCCGGGTTAAACGCATGGTATTCCTTGCCGAAGACGAATTTCAGCATACCGCCCTGATCAATTGGCTTACGGTTTTTCCAGGCTAAATCTGCCAGTTGCTTCTGGTCATTTTCAAGGTCAGCAAAAGTTGCACCCTGAATACGACTCGGAACACCTACGAAGCATTTGTTCACAACTTCATTGGATAGGCCAACTGCTTCAAACAGCTGACCGCCACGGTAAGAAGCCACAGTTGAAATACCCATCTTAGACAGGACTTTCAGCAAGCCTTTTTCAATCCCCTTACGGAAATTGTTTTGGGCATATACTGGATCACCCAGCAATTCACCTTTAGCCACCAGATCATTGATCACGTCATATGCCAGGTACGGATAAATTGCTGTCGCACCAAAGCCAAGCAGAACGGCAAATTGGTGTGGATCACGTGCAAAACCGGTTTCAACAATCAGGTTCGCATCAGTACGTAGGCCAGTATTGATCAGATGATGGTGTACTGCACCAGTGACCATCACAGCATTGGCTGGCAAGAAACCTTCACGGATTTTCTTGTCTGAAAGTACCAATAAAGTTTTGCCGTCACGAATCGCTTGCGCTGATCCTTCGCAAATACGAGCAATCGCAGCTTCTAAGCCTTCGGTTTCAGCATAGTTCAGATCAATATCCGCAATCTCATAACCTGTACGGCCTAGCGTGCGGATCTGATGCATTTTTGAGTTAGACAGGACCGGACTCGAAATAATCAGACGGTCTGCATGTTCGGGGCCCTGTTCAAAAACGTTTTGTTCACGACCTAAACAGGTTTCTAGCGACATCACAATCGATTCACGTAATGGATCGATTGGCGGGTTGGTTACCTGTGCGAACTGCTGACGGAAATAGTCTGAAACATGACGTACCTGACGTGACAGAACCGCCATCGGGGTATCATCACCCATAGAACCTACAGCTTCCTGACCGCTTTCAGCGATTGGACGCAGTAACTGGTCACGTTCTTCGAAAGTTACCATGAACATTTTCTGTGCCGCTTTCAGGTTGTCACCTTTTAAGCCTCGCTCACATAGATATTCTTCCAGTTCAGGGCTACCTTGTAGACGTACAGCATTTTCACGCAACCATTCACGGTACGGACGCATACGTTTCAAGTGATTATTCACATCCTGAGTGTCTAGCACTTTACCAGTATAAGTATCGATCACCAGCATTTGGCCAGGACCCACACGTCCTTTAGAAATAACATCTTCAGGTTCATAGCCCCATACACCGATTTCTGAAGCCAGTGTAATGTAGCCATTTTTAGTGATGACCCAACGTGCCGGACGCAAGCCGTTACGATCCAGCATACAGATCGCATGACGGCCGTCTTGGATAACTAAACCTGCAGGGCCATCCCATGCTTCCATATGTTTAGAGTTGAACTCATAGAATGCACGTAAATCAGCATCAAGCGTTTCAACGTTCTGCCAAGCAGGTGGAACCAGCATACGTAGTGCACGGAACAGATCCATACCGCCACCCACTAGAATTTCCAGCATGTTATCCAGACTAGATGAATCTGAACCAGTACGGTTTACGATTGGATTCAGCTCAGTCAGACCTGGCAGTAATGGGTTTTCAAATTTAGGCGTACGCGCCATTGCCCAGTTACGGTTAGCCGTAATAGTGTTGATCTCACCATTATGTGCCAGGTAACGGAATGGCTGAGCCAGTGGCCAGCGTGGCAATGTATTGGTAGAGAAACGTTGATGGAAAACCACGATATGTGATGCCAGACGCTCATCAGCCAGGTCAGTATAGAAGTCAGCAATGGCTGCCGGCATCATCAGACCTTTATAGCTGATTACAGTTGAGCATAAGGTCGTCACATAGAAGTATGGATCACTGGTTAACTGCTGTTCAGCACGACGACGCGCAAGGAACAATTTACGGTTGAATTCAACCTCAGTCACACCGATTGGGCAGTTAACAATCACCTGTTCAAAAGCTGGTAGAGACTGCATTGCAATCTCACCAAGCGCATCATTATTCGTCGGTACAACACGCCATGCGATAACACGACAGCCTTCTTCTTCAATTTCTTTCGTCAGGACTTGTTTTGCATGTGCGGCTAATGCTGGATCCAGATTCAGGAATACTGTACCCACAGCAAAAATCTCACTTAAGGTAATGTCGCTTAAGCGTTTGGCCTCTTCACGGAAGAATTCTTTAGGCATTGCCAGCAATAGACCACAACCATCACCGGTCTTGCCATCAGCAGCAATACCGCCACGGTGGGTCATACAACTTAGACTATGAATTGCGGTCTTGACCAGATCATGACTGGCATCACCCTGCATATGGGCGATCAAACCGAAACCACAGTTATCTTTAAACTCATCCGGTTGGTATAAACCTTGAGCGGGAGCTACATTATTAGGCGATGGCATGTGCATAGCGTACCCTTCTTTTCACTAAGCCCGATAGGCTATTAAACAATCTAAATTCTGCTGTGCGTGACTGTCTGATTTGCTCCGCAAGCTAAGCAGCTTTATAGAGCAAAATATCATTGAGTATCTTTTCAACATAATCCTTTTTCAGACGGAATGCATGAAAAATAACATTCATTTTGCTGATGGATAAGATAAAAATAAGCAACAAAGATGACAATTACGCCTATTCATCGAATCATTTTCGCGCCAAAACAGGGAGATTAATTCAATTCATGCACCAATAAAGCAAATTTCATGCCAACTTAAGGAGCAAAAATCAAAACAACACAAATGACAAAGATTTAGCCTACAAAAGGAAAATTATGATTATTTATGGTGCGTATTTTTTGCACCAAAAGCGCACATTTATAATAAAGATAAAGTGTCTGTGCGCTATTTTAGACCGGCCTAGTTAAATGGATCACTAATCTCGTTTTCTTGAGGTCGAG
Organism: Acinetobacter sp. YZS-X1-1; assembly: GCF_000804305.1. Lineage (NCBI taxonomy): Bacteria > Pseudomonadati > Pseudomonadota > Gammaproteobacteria > Moraxellales > Moraxellaceae > Acinetobacter > Acinetobacter sp. YZS-X1-1. Next base: position 125,924 of record NZ_JWHB01000001.1, read on the forward strand.
AATTGCCATTTGATGAGCGCGGACTTCCTTCGACATGACTTTGAGATTTCTGTACATCCACTACATTACCTTCCTGATCACGACGAACAATCGTGGTACTTGTGGTGCTTTCTTTAGGAGTGACCACAGGCGCTGAAGGTTGAACTTTCGGTCTTATCTGTACGGATTCATCAACTTTCGGTAAAGGTACATTTTTCAACTGAATTTCATAAAGTTTTTGATTACTTGTCAGTTCTTCCGAACCCATACTGTTGACCAGACTGGCATATTGTTGCATGGCCACAACTTTAGGCTGGACGGATTTAGGCAGATTGAGGTTGAGCGCTGATAAAGCCTGTTGAGCTTCTGCTGCGGTTTTATACAAACCATATAACAATACATATTGTTCAGGCTGGTTCTCACCTGAAAGCCTTAAATAAACAAAAGGCTTACGATCCTGCTGCTTTTTCAGGAAGGTTTTTAGAATGGCTTCATTACCTACTCGAAATAACTCAATCGCATGCTGTTTCTTTACTTCACCAATATATTTGGTTCCACGGAATTCAGGCTCATGGCTAACATTGACAACAATGCGAGTATTGAGATCAAGAGGTTTAACTTCATCAGAAAGTGCACCAAGATGGGTCATTGAGGCCACTTTTTCCGGTTGAATCTGTAATTCAACTTCGGTTTCCGGCTTCTTCTCTACTTCTACAACTTCATCTGTATCAGTGATAGCCCAAAAAACCAAGGCAGCAAATAGACAGCATACGCCACAGACCAGCCAGAAGTAATGCTGAATCTTTTGCCAAGGGGTACGTAATGCTGTCATAAAAATTTAAACCTATGCCTGATGAGCTAAAATCGCCTGTTGCATCAACTCGACATCAAAGTCTCGAGTAATGACCGCTTTTCCAAGTTGCTGCAATAATACAAGACGAAGCTGCCCATTTAAAACTTTCTTGTCGTGAGCCATATAAGCCAGGAAATCGTCAAGTGGAATTTTAGGACAAACAATAGGTAATTGCGCACGAGAAATGATTTTTTTTGTACGCTCAAGGTCTTCTAATGAAATCCAGCCCACGCGATGGGATAAATCTGCTGCCATCACCATACCGGTTGCTACCGCTTCTCCGTGCAGCCATTCACCATAGCCCAGATAAGACTCGATCGCATGACCAAAAGTATGACCGAGATTAAGTAAAGCACGCTCACCCTGCTCTTTTTCATCATTCGCTACAATACGGGCTTTATGCGCACAAGAACGATAAACCGCTTCGGCCAGCAATTGCTCATCACGAGCAATAAGACCTTTCATATTGGCTTCTAACCAGACCAGAAATTCTTCATCACCGAGCAAGGCATATTTAATCACTTCAGCCAAACCGGCAGATAGCTCACGATCTGGCAGCGTAGATAGCTGCGACATATCTGCCAGCACCACTTGTGGCTGCTGGAAAGCACCAATCATGTTTTTACCCAGTGGATGATTAATCCCGGTTTTACCTCCTACACTAGAATCCACTTGAGAAAGTAACGTTGTTGGCACCTGAATAAAATAGACACCACGCTGGAAACAGGCAGAAGCAAAGCCGGCCATATCTCCAATTACCCCACCACCGAGTGCTAGAACTGTACAATCGCGATTAAAACCTGCCTCAAGCAATGCATCAAAAATTAAGTTTAGATGCTCAATATTTTTGTATTTCTCACCATCCGGCAAAATACAGGTCGCCACAGTTTTACCCAAATTTTCCAATGTAGCCTTATAGCGATCCAGATAGAGTGGTGCCACCGTATCATTACTGACAATCATCACCTGTTTGCCATGAATATAAGGCTCAAGCAATTCCTGAGGATTCAAGTTACTACCAATAAAAATAGGGTAACGACGTTCACCGAGTTCGACATATAAGGTTTTCATGAGGGGATAACCACTTTTTCAACTGAACTTATTTTTTTGGAAGGATGAGATTCAGAATACGCTGCGCCAAATCTCGTGCAGCTCCCTGATTGGTCTCAATGATGTAATGTGCGACTTCCCGGTATAACGGATCCCGTACTGCAAGCAAATCTCTGAGTTTCTGTTCAGGATTTTCGACTTGTAACAAGGGACGGTTTTTGTCACGATAGGTTCGCTGAAGCTGAATTTCAACTGGAGTGTAAAGATAAACAACGATGCCTCGCTGCTTTAAATAATCCCGATTAGGAGCCTGAGTAATTGCACCACCACCAGTCGCAAGTACCAGCTGTGGACGTGAGGTTAACTCATCAATTACAACAGTTTCACGATGACGAAAACCCTTTTCACCCTCTTTTTCGAAGATCCAGGGAATCGTAGCCCCTGTTTTCCGCTCAATTTCATGATCGCTGTCCAGAAATTCTCGTCCTAACAGTTCTGCTAAATGTCGTCCTACTGTTGTTTTACCGGCCCCCATCGGCCCTACCAAATAGATATTTGGCAGGGTTTCAAACTCTTTGCTTGGCAAGGAGTCACCTATTCATTTTGTTAAATTCAAAATATATTAATGATTTCTTGAAACACTGTCATTAACAATTCGAGGTGTAACAAAAATCAGCAACTCACGCTTGTTATCTGATTTAACATCTTTACGGAACAAACGACCTAAATAAGGTAGATCACCCAAGAAAGGAACTTTAGTTTGCGCATTTCGAGTTTCTTGCTCAAAAATACCACCTAACACCACTGTTTCACCATTATCAACCAGTACATTAGTATTGATCTGGTTTTTATTAATGGTTAACTGTCCAGTTGGTGTCGGATTTCCTGCTGAGTCACTGGTTATATTCAACTCCATTTGCACCTTGCCATCTGGCGTAATACTTGGTGTAACGTCCAAACTTAAAGTTGCATCAATAAACTCTGTAGTCGACACTGCATTAGCACCACCACCTTCTGAAGACTGATAAGGAATTTGCGAACCAGATGCCACAGTCGCTTTTTGCTTGTCAGCAGTGAGCACTTTTGGCGTAGAAATCACTTCACCATAACCGTCTGCCTGTAGCGCAGAAAGTTCAAGATCCAGCATAAAATCCGAAAGGCTAATTAAGCCAAAAGCAATACGGCTAGCCCCTTCACTGGTTACCCCTAAATCTACATTTAGATTATCTGGTCTTTGGATGTCATACTTCCATCCACCCAATTCTTCATCCAACTCAGGGGTTCTTAAATCCCATAAGGTTGTATCGCTGCCACCGACAAGAAGATGATTATTATTTGTAACCCCTTGCGATAGAATCCCCCATTTTACCCCCATCTCTTTGGTAAAATCAGTCGTTGCCCGCACAATACGCGCTTCAACCATTACCTGTTTCACCTGCACATCGAGTAAGTCCACCATATTGCGGATTTTATCGATAAAAGGCTGAGTATCATTTACAATAATGGTATTGGTTCGTGCATCAACAGACACAGAACCACGTGAACTTAATAAACTTTCTTTATCGTCGTTATTAGTACTATTACTTGAATTACCTGATCCTGATGCACTTTTATTTTGAGTAATCAGCTTTTCAATATCTGCTGCCTTTGCATAACTGAGTTGCATATATTCAGTTTGAATTGGCGCAAGTGCAACGCTTTGTTTTAAAGCCTTAGCTTCTTCTTCTTCAGCCTTAATTAGTTCTGCCACCGGTGCAATCCAGATCACATTACCATTACGGCGTTTATCCAGATTTTTAGTTTTTAACACAATATCTAAAGCCTGATCCCAAGGCACTTCTTTGAGGCGTAAGGTAATATTACCCTGTACGCTATCTGCAGCAACCATATTGATATCGGTAAAATCGGCTAATAACTGTAGAACTCGACGGACTTCAATATCCTGAAAATCTAGAGAAATCTTCTTACCTGTATAAGCGACTGATTTAGGACGTAAAGGCCCTTTAACTTCTGGACGCTTCAAACTGATAGTCAGCTTATTATCTGTCTGGAAAGCCATATATTCATAGCTTTCCGCAGACTGAATGGTAATCACGCCTGATCCATTCTGGTTGACTGCATCTACGGTTGAAACGGGCGTGGCAAAATCATTCACATTCAAACGTCGGGTCAAATGTGCCGGAATCTTGGAGCCCAGAGTCCGCACAATCACTTTGGTTCCCTGCTGCTGTACATCGACTGGTGTGTTCTGACCTGCCAGATCAATTACCACCAGTCCTTCACCTTGCGCCCCCCGCTGGAAACCAATATTGGTAATCCCTTGAGCGACCTGCTGTTGTACAGGCTGAGCAATAGAGACTGGAGTGGCAGAATTAATTTTTAAAATAAAGGTATTGCCTTCCACACGCGTCGTAAATGCACCTGCATTAGCAAGATTCACTGTCAGTCGAGAACGCTGTGTATCTGAGCTAACATCCACTGAACTAGCTTCAGCAGTTGCGACTGGAATACTAGACTGTTTTAGATTTTGTTGTGCCTCATTAAAATCCAGAATCAGGCGTGATGGAGATTCAAGCTGATAAGCTTGAGGCTGAGGTGGCAGACCGTTAAACATCACTCGGATTTCAGTTCCCTGTCCAGGAATCTGCATGGGTACCACATTGGTCATTGAAACCTGCGCACTAGCCGCTTGCATCACAGCAATCGCGACAGCTCCCATAGAAAACTGACGAAACACATGATTCATTGTATTAGCATCCCCAAAAATAAATTCTTTAATACTCTTATTCATTTTTATTCCTTAAAACTTATGGCGCTGGCCCAATCAAAACCAGACTTCGTGGACGTTCCACATATCCCTCACGGCCATCTGGAATAATCTCAATCAAGTCAATCTGTGTCGGTGTAATTCTCGTTACACGACCGTGATTAAGTCCCATATAGCTGCCACGTTGTATCCGTTCAATTTCCCCATCAGGCGTTTGAATCAAAGCCAGAATCTGCCCCGCCTGATTCCGCATACTGCCTTTCATGCTTAAAGTTTCCAATGGATAACTCTCTAAAGGCTGTAATTGGCGTGACAAGTTTGGATAAACCCGCTTACCTGCCATAATTTTCAATTCGGCTGCTAAAGAGCTTGGCAGGAAAGGACTTTTCAGCTGATGAGCTGCATAATTAAACATTTCTGTCGGAATAAAATCCGGTGCCGGCTCAATCGGTAATGGCGGTTGATTACGAATATTGGCCATTTCCTGATTGACTGCATCAATTCTTGATTCACAGCCCACCAATAAAAATCCGAGCGTTAAAGCTGAAGTAATTTTAATGATATTCATTACTGAGCTCCCTGCGTATCAGTTGTGGCTGAAGTAGATGAAGCATCTGCATTACCAACATAACGATAGGTTTTCGCTTTTACCACATAATCAATGACAGGAATTTCAGATTTCTTTTCTTTATTTTCAGTCCCTGTAATGGTGAAGTCATGCAGTGTAACGATGCGCGAAAGTCCTGCAATACTGCTCACAAAAGAACCAAAGGCATGATAATCCCCAGTGGCTTCAATAGCGATTGGCTGTTCAATAAAGAATTCCTGCTTGATTTCAGGTTCCAGACGAATATTTTTGAATTTCAGTCCGGAGTTCACTCCACTCAGGTTAATATCTTCAACTAGACCAGGAATTTCAGTTTCTTTCGGCAATTGTTCCAATTGCTGATTAAAACGTGCTTCCATCTCCTGCAACTGAATCTGATACTGCTGTAAATTACGCAGCTTTGATTCCTTTTCCCGGAATTCATTTAACAGGTTTTGTTCTTGAGCACTGGCTTGTGAAATTGCTTCTATCTTGCCGCGAATAAACCCGAAATACCCCAGCATAAAAACCAGAATAACAATAAATATCCAGCAGGTAATTTTGACTGATAATGGCCAGCTACCATAATTATTTGGATCTAGTGTATTGAATTGTTGAAAGAACTTTTCAACTGTCATTTTTTTTCTAGGAACAGTCACTACGTCTTGGCTTAATTCATCGAATCCGTCATTACTCATGATGATGCCTCCGCTGTAGTTGTGGCTGGTGTTTGTCCTTCTTTAAGTGTTGGCTCAGCGATTTGATCCAGATCAACCGTGACCGTAAAGCTGCCATAAGATTCTTCCACTCGAGGAATCACTGATGATGGCGCTTTATCTTTTGGTTCTTCAGCAACCAGGAAAGCATTCATAAATGCATTACGATACCAGGTAGAAGCCTCCAGATTACGTAGCAATTCAGCCACTGTATTCGGACTTTCCGCCTTACCTTCAATGGTGAATTTATCGCCGGTACGCTGGAATTTGGTAATGTACATATTGCTTGGTGTGACCCGTACAATTTCATCAATCAGGTGAACTGCGATCGGCCGTTGAGTCTGTAAACCCTGAATCAGCTTCATACGTTCAACAATTGCATTACGCTGGTCTTGTAAACCATCCAATGCTTTCAGCTGTACATCCAGATTCTGGTTAGTACTGATCACCAGCTGATTGGCCTGTTCCTGATCCTGAAGTTTTTGATCGTAATAGAACCAGGTTGAACCTGCTGCTGCCAATCCTAGAAAAAGTGCCCCTGCACAAATCGCTACAAATTCATTATTTCTTTTAATTCTTAGCTCATCGCGCCAAGGGAGTAAGTTAATCTTTGCCATTAATCAAAACTCCTCAATGCCAAACCACATGCAACCATGAGTGAGGACGCGTCATTTTCAATTTTTTTAATATCAATTTGAGGAGAAAAGCCCATTTGCAGGAACGGATTGGCAATCGTGACCCGGTAGCCGAGTTTTTGCTGTAATAGTTTTGCCAGGCCTGGAATATTGGCATTCCCCCCTGCCAATAAAATATGGTCAATCTCGTTAAACTGAGATGAAGAGAAGAAGAACTGTAATGAACGCGCTGCCTGCTGCACGACTGCATCTAGAAAAGGTTCCAACACTTCGATATCATAATCATCGGGTAAGGCACGGGTTTTTTTAGCACGTCCTGCTTCCTCAAAAGACAATCCATAACGGTTCTGGATTTCCTGAGTCAGCTGTTTGCCACCAAAAACCTGCTCACGGGTATAAATGATCTTGTTATTCTGCATGACGGATAAGGTCGTCATACTATGACCAATATCCAGGATCCCGACAGTATTTACTCCCATCGGTAAGGTATCCGAAAACACCTTGAATGCATTTTCTAATGCAAAACTTTCGACATCTGCAATTTTTGGATTGAGATTGGCAATTTGCAGTACTTCAGAACGCGCTTCAACATTTTCGATTCGGGTTGCTACCAACAGGACATTGACCCGGTTCGGATTGGTTAAACGGTCTGGCAGAGCTTCAAAGTCCAGGCTGGCTTCATCAAGTGGGAAAGGAATATATTGCTCAGCATCTTCACGAATCTGAACTTCACGTTCATCATCCGACATATCGGCATCCATTTCGATGATCTTGGTGATGACCATAGAAGTTGGAATCGCAAAGGCTGACTGACTGGACTGGGTATTGGCCAAATTAATCGCACGCCCCAACGCATCACCCACCGCTTCTGGATTTAAAATGTTTTTTTCAACGACACTACTTTCTGGTAGTGGGACCAAAGCATAACTTTCTACCCAGTACCGACCGTTCTTTACAGAGAGCTCTAAAACTTTAACAGAAGTCGAACTAATATCGACTCCTATTAACCCCTTATTTGGCTTACGATATAACCTGCGCACAATACAATTCCTATTATTTTTTTATCCCCAATAAAAACAAACTCACCAATCTGTGCCGGCCTATAATTTTATACAGATACAATAACTCATCTAACAATATGTATATCTAAAGGATATACTGACCGGTAATTAGTTTGCCATTAGCTCTTATTAAAACTTACTTGTTATGAAAAAGCTATCTTGTTCAGGCCTTGTTCATCCATTTTTTTTGATCATTATCATTATTTTGATCTCAATTCCGATGGGTTTCTATGGCATGTATCTCTATATTGCCCCATCTTTGCCTGAAATGTCTACGCTTAAAAAGGCACCTTTATTAAAGCCTTTACAAGTTTTTAGCTCAGATAATAAGCTCATTGCAGAGTATGGTGGCAAGCTTTCTGTTCCTGTGAATTATGAACAGATTCCGAAAGAATTTATTCACGCCTTCCTCGCTGCAGAAGATTCTAGTTTCTTCGAACACAGCGGGATCAGCTTTAAAGGTTTAGGACGTGCAGTCAGTGAAACCATTACTGGCTCTGATGTACAGACTGGTGGTTCGACCATTACCATGCAGGTCGCCAAAAACTACTATTTAAGTCCCGAACGTACTTTAAAGCGTAAGCTGACTGAAATTTTCCTGGCACGTAAAATAGAACAGAATTTAAGTAAAGAAGAAATTCTGACTTTATATGTCAATAAAATTTTCTTGGGAAAAAATGCTTACGGCATCGCGGCAGCAGCCAAAATCTATTACAACAAAAGTTTAGATGAGCTTTCGATTGCGCAAATGGCAATGATCGCCGGTCTTCCTAAAGCACCTTCTCGCTACAATCCGGTGGCCAATCCTAAACGTGCACTGGAACGCCGTAACTGGATTTTAGGTCGTATGCTGCAATTGGGTTATCTGAATCAAAGCCAATATCAGGAAGCCATTGCTGAACCGATTAAACTGGATATGCCTGACCGCAGTACGCGTAACAAATTTCCCTACGTCGGTGAAATGGTTCGCTCTGAACTGGTAGAAAATTTTGGTGAACAGGCCATAGATTCAGGTTATAAAGTTTACACGACGATCCACAGTGAACGTCAGGCTTATGCTGAACAGGCGGTACAGGATGGTTTAGAAGCTTATGATCGTCGTCATGGCTGGCGAGGTGCTGAGGCTCATGATCAGCCCCTGCAAAATTTCCGTGTCTATGCCAACACTTACCCTGCTGAAGTGACTAAGGTCAACAATAATAGCTTTGAAGCATCGATGCAGGATGGTACAACCGTAACTGTGCCTTGGTCAGGCATGTCCTGGGCTCGTCCTTATCGTAGTGCAAACAGTGTAGGTGCTGCACCAAGCAGAGCATCACAGATTGTTAAAGTTAAAGATATTGTTCGTTTAAGACCTAATGAGAATAAAAGTTCCTGGGCACTGGTACAAACACCTCAGGTACAGGGCCAATTAATTGCATTAAACCCGAATAATGGTGCGATTGAAGCCATTGTCGGTGGTTATAATTTTTATCAATCCAAATTTAACCGTGCGACTCAAGGCTGGCGTCAGCCGGGTTCAACTATTAAACCCTTCGTTTACGCTCTGGCTTTAGAACGTGGTATGACTCCACACACCATGGTCAATGATGCACCGATTACTATTGGTAAATGGAGTCCGCGTAATTCGGATGGTCGTTATTTAGGGATGATTCCTTTACGTCGTGCTTTATATCTGTCACGTAACACGGTTTCAGTTCGCCTATTACAAACCGTCGGTATTGAGCGTACACGTCAGTTATTTATGGATTTTGGCTTGCAGGATAACCAGATTCCACGTAACTACACCATTGCTCTAGGTACACCTCAGGTTTTACCAATCCAAATGGCTACTGGTTATGCTACGTTCGCCAATGGCGGTTATCGGATTCAGCCACATTTTATTACGCGGATCGAAGATTCCTATGGCAAGACTATTTTTGAGGCTAAGCCTGAATATGCCTGCATCTCGTGTATTAATGCTCAGGAAGAAAGCCCTCAACCAACAGGTGCGCTCACTCCTGATGATGAAGCAATTCAAATCAATAACAAAACCTTAGCACAGAAACCAGAGACACCAAAAATCTCGGCTGAAGACAGTAATTACCGTCAGGCAGAACGTATTCTAAAATCTAGTTCTGCTTATGATATGGCCAATATCCTGCGTGATGTGATTCAGCATGGTACAGGACGTGCTGCTTTAAGAATTGGTCGTAGCGATATTGGAGGTAAAACCGGTACCACCAATGATGCTAAAGATGCCTGGTTTGCAGGTTTTAATGGCAAGCTAGTCACCGTTGCCTGGGTCGGTTTCGACCAGCCAAAAACTTTAGGTCGCCGTGAATACGGTGGCGTGGCAGCCTTACCAATCTGGACCGACTTTATGGGGAATGCCTTAAAAGGTACACCAGAAGCTTGGGTTCGCCTGGATCGTAATGCTAAAGCACCAATTAACCGTAATAAAGTAGTGCAAGGTGAGCAGGAACAATATGATCCGTCTTCTCCACCTTTAGCGACGCCTCTGTATCGCCCTGCCCCGGTTGTAGCACCTAAACGACAAAGCAATGATTTTGAAGATTTGCCTGATCAGGAAATCCGCATACCGGATGATGAAAGAGTGGCGCCAAGAGACCAGCCACCACAGCCAAATCGGGTGGTGGATCCTTTGGAAAACTTGATTGAAGAAATTGAATAATCTGAACCAATAAAAAATCCCTCATTATTGAGGGATTTTTTATTTCTGGATTTTAAATTTATTTCTTCTGAAATACATAAATCTGGAATTGGGCCATTAAATCAAATTGATCCTGCTGCTCAAGTGCCAAACGGCGTTCAGCTTTAGCTTTATAAGCATAGGGAGTCATAGCAATCAGGTTTTTTAAATCTGCTTGAGCCAAAGTCATTGGCGCATCAATCACCTGTTCACTTACCAGATTAAATGCATCCTGCAACTTCTCAACAAATTTATGTGGCTCGTGTGCTTTCACTTCCTCAAATAAGGCTTCCCGCATCGCGTACAAATGTTGTGGTGCAGGCGTCACTACCATCAAATAAGATTTTGCCTTTAATACCCGTAAGATTTCTTGTTTCGGAATTGGGCTAAATAAGCTGGTACACAGATCAATAGATTGATCCAGCACTGGCAAGGTCGCCCCTGTCCCTACCACCCAGGTAATTTCTTTATTCAGTTTAGCTGCAACCTGAACTGCATTTTTGGCAATATCTACGCCGACACATTGCATCACTTCCTGCTGCATAGCATCGGTGTAATAACCTTCGCCACAACCAATATCGAGCAAGTTTTCAATCCGCAGTTCACGGATTTTCTTGACCACAGCCTGTTGCAGAGGCGCATAGTGACCTGCACTCAGAAATGCACGGCGTGCCTGCACAGATTCAGGCGTATCACCCGGATTTTTACTATGTTTATGCTGCACCACATGCAAATTCACATAACCCTGCTTGGCCACATCATAGCTATGCTGATTGTCACAGCGCCATGTACGTTCATTTAAGCGTAACTGCTCACGACAAACAGGACACATCAGTAAGTTCATTTTTTAATTTCTCCAAAACAAAAAAGCCGGCATGCGCCGACTTTTTCAAATGCATTTCTTAGCGTAATTTTAAGGTCATTAGGCCAAAAACTACCAGCATAATTGTAATAATCCAGAAACGAATGACGACTTGAGTTTCACGCCAGCCTTTCTTTTCATAATGGTGATGTAAAGGTGCCATTAAGAAAACGCGTTTATTACGCATCCGCAGTGAACCAATCTGCAAGAATACAGAAATTGCTTCCACCAGGAATACACCTGCCATAATCGCAAACACGATTTCCTGACGCACCATCACGGCAATTGTACCCAGCATTGCACCTAAAGATAACGCACCCACATCACCCATAAAGACTTGGGCTGGATGAGCGTTATACCAGAGGAATGCCAGACCGGCACCGATCATCGCAGCGCAGATCACCACCAGTTCAGAAGAATATTTCACATAAGGAATATGCAGGTAATTCGCAAAACGTACATCGCCTGCCAGATAAGCAAATACCCCTAAACCTGCCGCAACCAGAACAATTGGCATGATCGCCAAACCGTCTAGACCATCGGTCAGGTTTACGGCATTGGATGCACCATTAATCACGAAGTAAGTGAAGATAATGAAACCAATTCCCAACGGAATCACGGACAATGGAATGGTGTGATCCTTAAAGAATGGAATCAGCACATCCAGCATATTGGCAGTCACTACCGGATTCGGTTGCTGCTGTGCGATCACATACAGTGCAATACCAGCACCGATTGAACCTACAGACGTCCAAAAGAATTTCTTGCGTGCAGGTAAACCGGCATTGTCCTTATAACGGATTTTAATCCAGTCATCCGCCCAGCCCACGGCGCCGAAAATCACCATCACCGAGAGCACAATCCAGACATAAGGATTCGTCAGGTCTGCCCACAGTAAGGTGGAGATCCCGATCGAGAGCAGGATTAACACCCCACCCATGGTCGGTGTACCCATTTTCTTGGCATGATTCTCAGGAGCAAACGAACTTACTGCCTGACCATATTTTAGTGCCTGCAATTTACGGATCATGATCGGACCCAAGACCAAACCGATAGTCATAGCGGTCAAGACGCTGAGCAAAGCACGTAAAGTTAGATAACGAACCACCTGAAACGTGCTATCAAAGCCCGCCAGATGATCAAATAGCCATAACAGCATTTAGAGTTTCTCCATCAATGCAGCCATCAATGTTTCCATATGGGTAAAACGTGAACCCTTGAACAGGAAAGACATTGGCTGGGGATGATGTGTTTCAATCAAATCAATTAAAAACGGTAAAGCCTGCTCTTGATTCAGGAAAGCCTGCATTTTCTTACCATATTGCGTACTACGTGCACCTTCTTGTGCAGCTGGAGCAAATTCACCCACAGCCACCACAAAATTAATGCCTTTGACCGATACCAGATCCCGACCAAGTTTATAATGCTCGATTGCAGCAGATGAACCCAGTTCACCAATATCGCCGGCCACCATCACCCGAATACCCTGCTGCTGCGCTAAAACTTCAGCCGCTGCACGCATCGAGCTTGGATTGGCATTATAGGTATCATCAATAAATAAAAAATCTTTGTGCGGAATAAAGTTCAAACGACCTTTGGCACCAACAGCCTGTTCAAGGCCAGCCACGATATCATCCAGACTAATGCCAATTGCCAAAGAAAAAGCCACCGCTGCAGTTGCGTTTTGCACATTGTGTTCACCAGCAAATGGTAGATTTACGGTTTTAGTGCCTTGTGGTGTATTTAGCGTGAAAGTCGCAGATTGCGGATGTAGTTCTACGTCAGTTGCATAGACGTCACCACCCTGACCAAAACTCAAAGTTTTCTCGGTTTTGACGGCTGCACGGATCTGCTCGGCATAGTCATCTGCTGCAGGCACAATCGAAGTTTCAGAAATATGCGAATAGATTTCAGACTTGGCGCGACAAATCCCATCACGGCCACCAAACTCACCTAAGTGTGCGGTACCAATATTAATGATACCGGCCACATGCGGCTGTACCAGATTGGAAGTGTAATCAATTTCACCCTGATGGCTCGCACCTAGTTCCATCACTGCATACTGATGTTCAGTACGTAGTTCCAGCAACATCATTGGCACACCTAGATCATTATTCAGGTTACCGCGAGTGACTAAAGTCGGTGCCAGACGCGACAGGATACTGCCCAGCATTTCTTTGGTCGTGGTTTTACCGCTACTACCTGTCAAAGCAATGACCTTGAGCTGTGGATTTAGCTGACGACGATAAGCACCAAAATGACCCAGTGCCAGACGAGTGTCTTCAACTACTAGCTGGCAAATATTTGCATCAACAGGTCGACTGACAATTGCGATTCCACAGCCCTTCTCAGCCACTTGAGCAATAAAGTCATGCGCATCAAAACGCTCACCTTTAAGTGCTAGGAAAACATCCCCTGCTTCGGCATGACGGGAATCAGTTAAAATCCGCTTAATCTTGCCTTCAGGTTTTTTATCATTCAGCCAATAACCATGAGTGGCTTGCTGTAATTGTTCAATTGTCCATGGCTCTAGAGGCACGGTACTTGTTGTTGAAGTATGCATGTAAAATCCTAATGCGCTGGAAATGCTAAATCAAGGTTGTGATGCTGGGCATCAATCGCGGCCTGTACCTCGACCACATCATCAAACCAATGTCGCACCCCATCAATCTCCTGATAATTTTCGTGTCCCTTACCGGCAATCACTACAATGTCACCTGGCTGCGCCTGGTCGACTACAAAGCGGATTGCTTCACGACGGTCATGAATTTCATGATAGCTTTTGTCTGAAAAATCGACACCCTGCTTCATGTCAGCGAAAATCTGGTTTGGATCTTCAGTACGTGGGTTGTCCGAAGTCAGCACTGCAATATCAGCGCCCTCAAGTGCAGCCTGTGTCATCAACGGACGTTTGCCACGATCACGATCACCGCCACAGCCAAAAGCAACCCAGAGTTTTTGGCTGACATGACGCTTCAGCGTAAGCAAGACCTGATTCAGGGCATCTGGAGTATGCGCATAATCCACGACAAATAAACGCTCATCATCACGAATGACCTGCATACGGCCTGGTGCACCTTTCAGCTCAGGTACAGTTGCGATTAAATCGGCTAATGTAAAACCAGCTTGCTCTGCCACAACCAAGCTCGCAACCAGATTTTCGATATTGAAATGACCCAACAAAGGACTATGCACAGTAAATGTATCTTGTGCAGTGATCAATTTAAATTCAGCACCGGAAATACTGTACTGGATATCCTGAACCTGATAATCGGCTGCTTGTGACAAAGAATAAGTTAGAATTTTCGGCTGATTTGGATTGGCTTTCGCAGCATTCAACATCACTTCTGCATGTGCATCATCAATATTGATGACGGCAACTTTCAGAGATTCATAGCTGAATAAACGCGATTTTGCTTCTGCATAAGCTTCCAGCGTACCGTGATAGTCGAGATGATCTCGACTTAAATTGCTATAAGCCGCAATTTCAATCGCACAACCATTCAGACGACCCTGCTCCAGACCATGCGAACTCGCTTCAATTGAAGCAAATTCCGCACCTGCCTGTGCATAGGCATGCAAGGCATTTTGCAATTGCAAGGCATCGAGTGTGGTATGAGAAGAGGCTTCCAGATTCGGTAAAATACCATTCCCTGTAGTCCCCATAACTGCACAGGCTTTGCCTTGCAGCATCAGCAACTCAGCAACCAGACGGGAAATTGTGGTTTTACCATTGGTACCAGTTACGGCCAGAATACGGGCAGTATTGACTGGCTGAGTCCCTTGCAGATAGTGCTTCTGCCATTCGCCCATCAGGTGACGGACATTGGGTACTACCAAAGCTGGAGCAATATCCAGATCTTGTTCTGAAATCACGGCCAGTGCACCCAATGACAAGGCTTTCTTGGCATATTCTGCAGTTTTTTCAGGTTGAGACAAGCTGGTCAGGGCAATAAAAATTTGCCCCAGTTTAACTTTGCGGCTGTCCAGTTCGAAACCCTGAAAGGATTGTCGCATCCATTCAGCAGGTTCTTGAACGGCGTAGAGATCTTGAAATGTAATGAACATTGATCACCTATTTACTGGACTTTGGGAGATTCTAAAGGTTTGTCCAACGGGACATTCAGCAGGCGTAAAGACTCCTGCATCACACGGGCAAAGACAGGTGCAGATACCGTACCACCATAGTAAGTGCCTTGTGGGTTTTCTACCACCACCACCATAGCGATCCGTGGGTCACTGACTGGTGCTACGCCAGCGAATAAAGCACGGTATTCATTGGTCGAATAACCTTTACGGTCGGCACGCAATTTATGCGCAGTACCCGTTTTACCTGCAACACGATAACCAGGTACAGTTGCACGGGTTGCTGTACCACCAGGCAAAGTTGCTGTTTCCATCATCAGCAGAACCTGTTCTGCGATTTGAGGATCAATCATCTGCTCGCCTTGTGGCTGTTCTTCTAACTTATATAGACTTAAAGGCACTTTCACACCTTTATTCGCCAGCATGGCATAGGCATCAGCCAATTGCAGCACAGTCGCATTCAGACCATAACCATAAGCCATGGTTGCTACTTCAGACACATTCCATTTACTTGGCGGCAGAATTAAACCAGAACTTTCACCCGGAAATTTCACTGCGGAACGCTGACCAAAACCAAGACGTTTATAGAAAGTCGGTAAGGTTTCATACGGCAGTGACAAAGCTAATTTAGCTACACCGACGTTTGATGATTTCTGGATAATGCCACCTAGTGTTAACTGACCGTAGTTATGCGTATCACGAATAGTGTGATTCCCGACCCGCATACTACCTGGAGTCGTATTGATCACCGAATTGGCCGTATATTTCCCACTCTCTAGAGCCATCGCCACTGTTAGCGGCTTCATGGTTGAACCCGGCTCGAAGGAATCGACAGCGCCACGGTTACGCATTGCATCTTTATTTAATAAGCCATTCTTGTCATTCGGGTTATAAGAAGGCCAAGAAGACATTGCCAGAATTTCACCAGTTTTGACATCGACTGCAATCGCCGTTGCGGAGCGGGCATTATTGGCGACACCCGCTGCAGTGAGTTCACGGTACATAATGTACTGTAAACGTGAGTCGATACTCAGGGTAATATTTTCACCCGGCTCGACTTCTTTAATCACTTCCGGTTCTTTAACCCGGTTGCCTTTTTTGTCACGGATAATCTGCTGTTCACCATCCTGACCGGCAAGACGGGTATTCAGCTGCATCTCCAGACCTTCGATCCCAGTTCCTTCACTATTGGTCAGACCAATAATCTGGGAGTTTGGCTGTGGCTGCGGATAATAACGCTTATAGTTCTTCTCGGTATAAACGCCTTGGAAATTACGCTTCATGATCAGTTCCGCCTGTTGTGGCGGCACTTCTTTTTTCAGGATCAGATAACGTGAACGTGGACGCTCTTCCATTTTTTTGCGCAATTCAGCACGATCCATACCCACTGCATCAGCCAGCTCATCGAGATTCAAGTTTTTATCTGGGAGTTGACGTTTCAGTTTACGGCTATTCGGCTCTTTCTGTAGCGCCAGCATGGTCTCATCATAAAGTTTTTTATTATCAAAATAGTCACGTGGGTCAATCACGATTTTCATAATCGGCGTACTGATCGCCAGCGGAATACCATTACGATCATAAATTACTCCACGCATAGCCTTGATGGTATTGGTTCGCAGAATATTGGCATTGGCTTTATTTTGCAGAAAATCCTTATTAATAATCTGCACATAAAAAGCTCGGCCGATCAGTGTCACAAAACACAGCAGCACCACGGCCCACATGATGTAAAAACGGTTGATATAAACATTTAAGGCATTTTTCTCGGTGACGGACTGCTTTTTACGTACCGGTTGCTTCTTTCTCTTGTCTACCATGTTCGAGCGCTAGCCTTATTTTTTCTCATCTGAAGGTTGTGGTAAGGAAATTACGACACTCTGTGAAATCGGAGGTGAATACATCCTTAACTGGGTCACTGCACGGGTACCAATCTGCGCGGTCGCACCAAAGGTCTGCTGTTCAATCAGCAAACGTCCCCACTCTGCATTCAGGTCATCCCGTTCACGCAGATAGGTACTCAGTTTGCGGTTATCCTGACGGTATTCAAAGACCTGGAAGACGACAAATACCGCACTGATGAAGACCATCAACATTAATATGAGGTAAACAATGACTTTTTTCAGCCATAACTTTTCTGTTTTTTTATCAACCACTTCAGTTTTCATGATGTGCCTATTAAGCTAAACGTTCTGCCACGCGCAGCCATGCGCTACGTGAACGAGGATTGGCTTTAACTTCCTCATCACTTGCCTTGACCCGGGCGATTTTCTTTAAACGTCGCGTATCCTTTTGTTGTTGCGGCATTCCCCAGCCTGAATCTTCTTCAAGCGTTGATTCTTTTTGAATAAACTGTTTAATCAACCGGTCTTCTAATGAATGAAAGCTGATCACAGCCAAACGTCCCTCTGGTTTTAAAATTTCAACCGCTTGAGGGAGGAAAGTTTCAATATCTTCTAATTCTTTATTAATAGCAATACGAATTGCTTGGAAAGTTCGAGTGGCAGCATGTTTATTTTTTTCCCATTTTGGGTGGGCAACTTTCACAATTTCCGCCAGTTTGGCTGTGGTATCAATATATCCGGCAGCCTTGATTGCTTTAGCAATACGGCGACTATAACGCTCTTCCCCATACTGAAAAATCACATTGGCCAGTGCTTCTTCTTCAATATTCACTAACCATTCTGCTGCAGTCGGACCTTGCGAGTTGTCCATACGCATATCCAGCGGGCCATCTTTCATAAAGCTGAAACCGCGTTCTGCCTGATCCAGCTGCGGTGAAGACACCCCTAAGTCAGCCATCACACCATCTACACTTACAATACCCTGCTCAGCTAATGCCTGTTTTAAATCAGCGAAGCTGGCATGGATAATTTTAAAACGTGAATCTTCCTGTTCCAGTTCTGCGGCAACAGCCAATGCTTGCGGGTCTTTATCGAAGGCGTAGACGCGTGCATTTTCATCCAATTTGGAAAGCAATAAACGTGTATGCCCACCGCGACCAAAGGTTCCATCCACATAAATTCCCGTATTGCGACCAGCCAGTAAGGCATCAATCGTTTCGTGAAGTAATACAGAAATATGTGACATAAAAACTCAATCAATAGGGCGAAAAATTTAACTGCACATTATCACTCTGTTTAGCTAAAGCTCCAAACGACTTTTTGTAGATAAATATTAATTTCTATAGAGAAAACCGTTTTTATTTTTCGACAGCCGATAAAAAAGCCTCCATCGAGGAAGCTTTTTTATATTTTAAATTTATTTTCTAATCAACAGATTAACGCTTCGAGTTGTAGATCTGGTCGAAGATTGCGCCATTCACAAAGTGAGTTTTCTGTGCATTGGCCCAGCCACCGAATACTTCATCAATGGTAAAGGTTTTAATTTTCGGGAACTGTGATGAATATTTGGCTAATACTTTCTCATTACGTGGACGGTAGAAATGTCGTGCTGCCATGTCCTGACCAAGTGGAGAGTAAAGATAGTTGATATAACCTTTAGCTAACCATTTATTGCCATTTTTATCCACTGTACGATCTACGATGGCTACAGAGGGTTCAGTCAGAATGGTCAAAGATGGATAAACGATATCAAACTTATTTTTACCGAGAGTTTTTTGTGTTACTAGGGCTTCATTTTCCCAAGTTAACAACACATCACCAATATTACGTTCAGCAAATGTGGTCATCGAAGCACGTGCAGCAGAGTCCATCACTTTTACGTTTTTATAAAGCTTGCCGACAAATTCTTGGGCTTTGGCTTTGCTACCACCCGGCTGTTTCTCTGCATAACCCCAAGCTGACAGATAGACCCAACGTGGCAAGCCACCAGTTTTCGGATTTGGTGTAATAATTTCTACACCCGGTTTAGTCAGATCTTTCCAATCTTTAATTCCTTTAGGGTTACCCTTACGCACCATGAAGACAATCGTTGAAGTATAAGGTGCAGAATTGTGCGGGAACTCTTTTTGCCAGCCTGGCTGAATCTGACCAGATCTTACGATCTCTTCAATATCGTTTGCCAATGCCAAGGTAACTACATCACCTTTTAAACCGTCAACCACAGAACGGGCCTGTTTACCCGAACCGCCGTGTGACTGCTTAAAGTTCACATCGATACCGGTTCGTTTTTTCCAGTAGGCCCCAAAAGATTTGTTAAATTCATCATAGAATTCGCGAGTCGCATCATAAGAAACGTTCAGGAATTCACGATCCGCGGCTTGGCTCGCAGTTGCAGTAAATGTCAGTCCTGTTGCCAATAAGGCAGCGCTAACTAGTGATTTAAATTGAGTTTTCATAAGAGTATCGGGAGATTATCTTCATTAGATATAACTATATGAAATAAAGTTATTTTTCGCAATTGAGCAAACAAAGTGCATACAGGGTAATATTTAGTTATTTTTTGTTTTAATTTCATGTTTTATATAATAAAAATATCTAGATTAAAGGCTTATCCTATTTTTATAGCATTTTATGCATTAGATATAAAAAAAACGGATAATAAATTATCCGTTTCTGATTTTGCTTCAGTAATTAAAATTATTTACGGTTTTCCGCAGAGATCTGATCGTAGATCGCCCCATTCACAAAATGGGTTTTCTGCGCTTTTGCCCAGCCGCCAAAGACTTTATCAATGGTAAAAGTCTGGATTTTCGGGAATTGCGCCGCATATTTTGCTGCTGCTTTGGCATCACGTGGACGGAAGTAATATTTCGCTGCCAGCTCCTGCCCTTTTGGTGAATATAAATAGTTTAAATAACCTTTGGCTAAATTGCGGTTGCCATTTTTATCCACGGTCTTGTCGACAATCGCTACTGATGGCTCAGCCAGAATGGAAATTGAAGGATAAACAATTTCATACTTATCTTTACCCAGACCTTGCGTAGCCAATAATGCTTCATTTTCCCAAGAGAGTAATACATCGCCGATCCCGCGTTCAGCAAAGGTCGTTAAGGAACCACGCGCACCTGAATCCAGTACTTTGACATTGGCATAGAGTTTTTTCACCAGTTCTTTGGCTTTGGCATCATTACCACCTGGCTGTTTTAGGGCATACCCCCATGCAGAAAGATAAATCCAGCGCGGTGCACCGCCAGTTTTTGGGTTTGGCGTAATAATTTCAACGCCTGGTTTGGTTAGGTCATTCCAGTCTTTAATCTGTTTTGGATTGCCTTTACGAACCAGAAATACAATTGTAGAAGTATAAGGAGCCGAATTACTTGGGAACTCTTTCTGCCAGCCCTTTTTGATTAAGCCTGCATTGACAATTTCTTCGATGTCATTGGCCAGTGCCAATGTGACTACATCGGCCTGCAAGCCATCCACCACAGAGCGTGCCTGTTCGCCTGAACCGCCATGTGACTGTTTAAAGTTGACCGCTTGCCCGGTTTTCTGTTTCCAGAACTTACCAAATTCTTCGTTATATTCCTGATAGAATTCGCGGGTCGGATCATAGGAACCGTTGAGAAAGTCTTTTGCAGCATAGCCAGGAATGACACTTCCGCCAAGTAATACTAAAATAGTAGAAGTTATTATCTTTTTCATGATTGGAGCTCATTGCTAATTTATCTTTATCCAGCACTATATAAATAAAAAAGTACTTAACAATCATGCGCTTATAATATTTTATCCGATCATATTCTATTTTTGATATATATGCTCACAATTCATTTCGGATACATTTTCCCCTAAAAATTTAATATCCTGCTACAATTTAAGACAGTTCTTCACGATCTCTACACAGTTATCTGTTACAAATAGGCAACTTAAATGTGGAAATTCTGAAATTTAGTAATTTTCCACAGAGAAATATTAGTTTTTTGTAAAAAATGTGACCTGGTTCTACTTTTTTATATCCGAATGTGATTAGATTGTAGCCAGTATTATAACAACATTTTTAACAAAACAAGATTAACCAGAGCTAAGGAGGAAGTTTGGATATGAAATTTAAAATATTCACAGCCAGCATCCTAAGTCTTATCATGCTGTTCTCGATTCAACTTGGCCATGCTGTAGTTGTAAAAACAGAGCTATCTAAAGCCTCTGTAAATGCAATTGAAGTGAAAACCTCACCAATTGAAAAAGCAATTCAGCAACATAAAGCTGATAAAAATGCTTTTCATACTGAGGATGAACTTAAAGCGCTGACTGCGTTCAAATCAAATCCGACTCAAAGCTTTTTTGCAGCTCAAAACCTGCGCTTTACCCGTTTTGTGCAAAGTATTTTTTCTCCGAGCAATTCATAAGACTTAGTTTTAGTTCTCCACCTTCGTTATATTTTGCTCATCCTGAAAAGTCACATCATTCAATGTTGAATAAAGCATTAAGTGATGTGGCTTTTTCGTTATAATAGCTGCAATTTTATATTTAAGATTAGATCCGGCTATGACTGTTCGTACTCGTATTGCACCTTCTCCTACCGGTTTCCCGCATGTGGGAACTGCCTATATTGCCCTGTTCAACCTGTGTTTTGCCAAACAGCACGGTGGTGAATTTATTCTTCGTATTGAAGATACGGATCAGCTGCGTTCTACTCCTGAATCTGAAAAAATGATTCTGGACTCACTACGCTGGTTAGGCCTGAACTGGTCAGAAGGCCCAGATGTCGGTGGTCCACATGCACCATACCGCCAGTCAGAACGGATGAGCATCTATAAAAAATACGCAGAAGAACTGGTAGATAAAGGTCATGCCTTCTACTGTTTCGCAACAGCGCAAGAACTGGATGAAATGCGTGCTGAACAGCAGGCGCGTGGCGAAACTCCACGCTACGATGGTCGCGGTCTAAAACTGTCTAAAGAAGAAGTGGCACGTCGTCTGGCAGCTGGTGAACCGCACGTGATCCGTATGAAAGTGCCGACTGAAGGGGTATGTACCTTTAATGACATGCTCCGTGGTGAAGTAGAAATTCCCTGGGCGCAAGTCGACATGCAAATTCTGCTAAAAACGGATGGCCTTCCAACTTACCATCTGGCAAACGTGGTTGATGACCACCTGATGCAAATTACGCATGTGATTCGTGGTGAAGAATGGATTCCATCTGCACCGAAACATCAGTTGCTGTACAAATACTTTAGTTGGGATATGCCAGTCCTGTGCCACATGCCGCTACTGCGTAATCCGGATAAATCAAAACTGTCTAAACGTAAGAACCCGACTTCAATCAACTATTATAAAGACATCGGTGTATTGCCAGAAGCTTTGCTGAACTATCTTGGCCGTATGGGCTGGTCAATGCCAGATGAGCGTGAAAAGTTCGCTTTGGCTGAAATGATTGAACACTTTGATATTAACCGTGTCTCTCTGGGTGGTCCAATCTTTGATGTTGAGAAACTGAACTGGTTAAATGGTCAGTGGATTAAAGCCCTCTCTCCTGCCGAACTGTTAGATACCCTACTGACCTGGAAAGCAGACCGTGCCAAACTGGAAGAAATCGCTGCTGCGATTCAACCACGAATCAATCTGCTGTCTGAAGCAGTAAACTGGTCAGCGCATTATTTCAACCATTTCCCGACCTTGACTAAAGAACAGTTCGAAAGCAAAAAACTTTCTGAAGAACAAGTTCGTCAAAGCCTGCAATTTGCGATCTGGCGTCTGGAAAGCCTGTTCACCTGGAACAATGACACTGTCAGCCAAACGCTGATGGATCTGGCGAATCAGATGGGCGTTAAATTACGTGACTTTATGCCAGCGTTCTTTATTGCCATTGCCGGTTCAACCGCTTCTACCCCAGTCATGCAGACCATGGTTACCATTGGTCCGGATCTGACTTTTGCCCGTCTGCGCCACGCGCTGGAAGTGGTCGGTGGTCCTAGCAAAAAGGAAGTAAAAGCTTGGGAGAAACTGAATGAGAGTCTGAAACTGCCGAAAAATGAAGCAGTTGATCAAGCTTAATTTATTTTTTAGTTGACGGCTGAGCGTTATATCCATAATATAGCGCTCACACAGACTGGGGTCATAGCTCAGTTGGTAGAGCGCTACAATGGCATTGTAGAGGTCAGGAGTTCGATCCTCCTTGACTCCACCAAATAAGTCTTGCTTTACCTGTGTATTTGCCTCATTTGTCCCTATCGTCTAGAGGCCTAGGACATCGCCCTTTCACGGCGGTAACCGGGGTTCGAATCCCCGTAGGGACGCCATATTCAAGATGGCAACATCTTAATAAAAAACCCAAGCATTGTGACTTGGGTTTTTTATTGTCTGTCTGTTTTATATTGGCGGTATTTCGGTTTTTGCGTATCTTCCGATAAAATAATCAGTAATTTAGAATTTTGGAGTTGTAATGCAATATCGTTGCCCTAAATGTCAAAGCCCAAAAATCATGCCCGTGGCTCAGCCAGGTCAACCGGCGGCGCGTCCTGTCGTGCCTAAAAGCCTGATCATGCTGGTGCCTGCCCTGTTTGTATTATTGCTATTGGTCATCATTAGCATCGCGATGTGGATTTTTGGAGATGGTGCAGGTACGACTTTACAGACCGCTACTGTGATCGTGTTTATAATCTGTCTGATCGCAGGCTTCATGTTCTATAAAGATTTACCTGATTTTAAAATTTCCATGCAGGCTTTCATGCAAAGTCAAAAAAAATGGAAATGCCGTGAATGCAATCATGAGTGGGAAATCTGATTTCTATAGTTTACTCATTTTCAAAGCCGAAAAATCTTGCATGCTTATGCAAGATTTTTTTATTAGTAAAACTAAATCTTCTAACCCCTAATATCAAAATGTCGACTAGAACAACAAATTCATATTTCTTCCAATTTGCTTCACTTTTAAAATGAAGTTTTTTTATTTCTACTGCTTGTTTTTGCTCATTAAATACACAAAAATATCAACATGAGACTAAAAGCATGCAATTCATTACCGAAATAAAACCGCTTTATATTGTAGTCTTTAGTGGATAGTTTAATTAATTATTAATAATGGCAAAGGTGAGGAATAAAAATGCTTAAACTTAAAAAAGTCATACATTTTCTGTTTTCTCACGATGAGTCAACAAATTCAGACATGGAAAATTCTATATCTGAAGCAGACACCTGTTATCTGGAAGCTGTGCAACTTGAAAAGCTTTGCCATGCTTTAAAGCAACGCCAAGTCGAACATTTTCAAATTGCGCAACTAGAGCAGCAAGAAAGTTATCAACGCAATGCTTTCTGGAACTACTTAAGTGCAGCAACACGTGGACACGTCGAAGCGCAATACAAATTAGGTAAACACTTTCTTAAAGGTAGTCTAGGTTTAAATCAGAATTATTTTCATGCTGAAGAATGGCTGAATAAGGCTAAACAGCAAGGTCATTTAAAAGCTGCGCGGCTGTTATCAAATACTTATAGCCAAATGAGTGTCCAATATTAAATAAAAAAACCAGCCCAAAGGCTGGTTTTTTTACGCGCTTTGATTAAGCACCAATTTTGCGGTATTTCTGACGCTTCGCTGCCAGATCATCACCATATTTCTTACGGCGATATTCTTCAAACTCGGTATAGTTACCGGTGAAGAACTCTGGAGTCTCATCTTCAAATGACAAGATGTGAGTCGCAATACGATCCAGGAACCAACGGTCATGCGATACCACCATCACACAGCCTGGGAATACCAGAATTGCATCTTCTAACGCACGTAAAGTTTCTACGTCCAGGTCGTTTGATGGTTCATCGAGCAGGATTACGTTAGCACCTTGTTGCAGGATTTTCGCAAGTTGTAAACGGTTACGCTCACCACCTGACAATTCACCTACGCGTTTTTGCTGATCTTGGCCTTTAAAGTTAAAGCGTCCAATATAAGCACGAGATGCAATTTCATAATCACCCACTTTCAGGATGTCCAGACCGCCAGACACTTCTTCCCAAACGGTTTTATTGTCGTCTAGGGTGTCACGGATCTGACCCACATAAGCAACTTTTACAGAATCACCTAAAGTTACCGTACCGGTATCGGGTTGCTGTTCGCCCGTCATCATACGGAACAGTGTAGTTTTACCTGCACCGTTTGGACCTACGATACCGACAATCGCTGTTGGTGGTACTGTGAAAGACAAGTCTTTATACAGCAGTTTGTCACCAAACGATTTGCTAATCCCTTCAACTTCAACCACCTTGTTGCCCAGACGTGGACCAGGTGGAATGTAGATTTCAGAAGTTTCGTTACGTTGCTGGAATTCACGAGAGTTAAGCTCTTCGAAACGTTCCATACGTGCTTTGTTTTTCTTCTGCTGGCCTTTCGCATTTGAACGAACCCATTCAAGTTCTTTTTTCAATGCTTTAGCAAAAGATTCTTCCTGTTTGTTCTCTTGTTCTAAACGCGCATTTTTCTGTTCCAGCCAAGAAGAATAGTTACCTTGGTAAGGAATACCATGTCCACGGTCAAGCTCCAGAATCCACTCTGCCACGTTATCCAGGAAGTAACGGTCGTGCGTAATCGCCACGATGGTGCCCGGAAAGTCTTTCAGGAAGCGTTCCAGCCAAGATACAGATTCTGCATCCAAGTGGTTGGTCGGTTCGTCGAGAAGTAGCATGTCTGGTTTAGACAGCAGTAAACGACATAATGCAACACGACGGCGTTCACCACCTGAAAGCATGGTTACATCTGCATCCCATGCTGGCAGGTTCAATGCTGCTGCAGCCTGTTCCAGCTGGTTATTCAGGTTATGCGCATCCCAAGTCTGGATAATTGCTTCCAGTTTTTCCTGTTCTTTCGCCAAAGCATCGAAGTCTGCATCCGGATCTGCATAGTCTGCAAATACCTGATCAAGGCGTTCTAATGCATCAAGTGCTTCACGTACGCCGTCTTCAACGTTGCCACGAACGTCTTTGGTTGGATCAAGTGGTGGTTCTTGCTCGAGGTAACCGATTTTGATACCCGGTTGCGCACGTGCTTCACCAGAGAAATCTTTATCTACGCCCGCCATAATACGAAGCAAAGTAGATTTACCTGCACCGTTCAGACCAAGCACACCAATTTTTGCGCCTGGGAAAAATGATAAGGAGATATCCTTGAGAATTTCGCGCTTTGGCGGAACCATCTTGGACACTCGGTTCATCGTATAAATATATTGGGCCACGTAGGACTCCTCAATTGAAAAACCAAATGGGGAAGAAACAAACTTCCCCTGCTCAATCATGAGCGAAAAAATAATCGGCTATTATACGCAGAAAGTCTTCAAAACATAAGCCATTCACGTGAAGTTAATGCCTTGTTACAAGTTTAATCCTGTTTATTTTTCAAACAGTATTTCTGACACCTAAACTTGCATTATTTTGCTGATGCTATATCGTTAATTAAGATATTTATTTGAATAAATATGCACTTTTCTTCATATTTCAAGTGCTAATATTTGAGCAGTTTCAATACAGCAGAAAACACAAGAAGACCAACGATCATGACTTATAAAGCAGAAACTTTAGCGATTCACGCAGGCTATAGCCCGGAACCTACTACTAAAGCTGTTGCGGTTCCCATTTATCAAACTACCTCATATGCTTTTGACAATACTCAGCACGGTGCAGACCTGTTTGATTTAAAAGTTCAGGGCAATATTTATACCCGTATCATGAACCCAACCACGGCAGTGCTGGAACAACGTATTGCAGCTATGGAAGGCGGGATTGGTGCGCTGGCATTGGCTTCGGGTATGGCTGCGATTACCTATGCGATTCAGACCATTGCTGAAGCGGGTGACAATATTGTTTCAGTGTCTACTTTATATGGCGGCACCTATAACCTGTTTGCGCATACACTGCCTAAACAAGGGATTGAAGTTCGCTTCTTTGATTATCAAAATCCAGAGGCATTACGTGGCCTAATTGATGACAAAACCAAACTGGTTTTTGTGGAATCGATCGGTAACCCGCTGGGCAATATCATTGATCTGGAAGCGATTTCCAAGATTGCCCATGAATATGGCGTACCAGTCATCGTTGATAATACAGTTGCCACCCCAGTCCTACAGAAATCTTTTGATTTCGGTGCCGACATCGTGGTGCATTCACTGACCAAATATATTGGTGGTCACGGGAATTCGATTGGCGGCATTATCGTGGATAGTGGCAAGTTCCCATGGGGGCAACATGCCGAGCGTTTCCCTGCTTTGAATACACCGGATCCGAGTTATCATGGTGTGAATTATGTCGAAGCTTTAGGTGAAGCGGCGTATATAGCGCGTGCTCGTGTCGTACCTCTGCGTAATACCGGGGCAGCGATCAGCCCACAAAATGTATTTTTAATTCTGCAAGGCTTGGAAACTTTGAGCTTGCGTATGGAACGTCATACTGAAAATGCGCTGAAGGTTGCAGAATATTTACAACAACATCCGAAAGTAAAATGGGTCAATTATGCCGGTCTGAAAGATCACCCGCAGCATGCTTTGGCACAAAAATATGTGAAAGGTAAACCGTCTGCCATTCTGACTTTTGGTGTAGAAGGTGGTCGTGAAGGCGGTGCCCGTTTTATTGATGCCCTGCAACTGTTCACCCGTCTGGTCAATATTGGGGATGCCAAGAGTCTCGCCTGTCATCCTGCAACCACCACCCACCGCCAGCTCAATCCTGAAGAGCTTAAATCAGCAGGTGTGAGTGAAGATATGGTTCGTTTATCAATCGGGATTGAACATATTGATGACCTGATTGCGGATCTGGAACAATCTCTCACAGCAGTTTAAGCGCCATTTTAAAGCAGAAAACTCCAGCAAAAATGCTGGAGTTTTTTTATTTATTTTTTGAATACAATCACTTGCTTTGTTATTTATTTTCATGATAAAAATCAATTGAAACGGCGAACATAAATAGAGCAATTACTCTAATTTTTATTTTATTTTCAATAGTTTAATGTATAGATTTTTTTAAATAATTAGTTATCATATTAGTACTCATCTTCGCTCTTATCTCTGTTAGAGCCATCTTTGATTTTTTAATAAAAATAATTTGAACGCAGTCTTCAAATTAGGGATAACAAACGTGAAAACTAGACTACAGAAACAATTGGAAAAACGTATTGCAGGTAAAACTGTTCTTATTACAGGCGCATCCAGTGGTATAGGTTTAACGACAGCACATCAGCTGGCAGATGCTGGCGCACATGTTTTACTGGTCGCGCGTACCAAAGACACCCTAGAACAAGTAAAAAAAGAAATTGAATCCAAGGGCGGTAAAGCTTCAGTATTTCCATGTGATCTCAACAACATGGAATCCATTGATGAAGTGTCCAAACAGATTATTGCTTCAGTCGACCATATCGATATCCTGATTAACAATGCGGGCCGCTCGATTCGCCGTGCAGTGCATGAATCAGTGGATCGTTTTCATGATTTTGAACGTACCATGCAGCTAAATTATTTTGGTGCAGTGCGCCTGGTGATGAATATCCTGCCGCAAATGATGATTCGCCGTGCAGGTCATATCATCAATATCAGCTCGATTGGTGTATTGGCGAACGCCACCCGCTTCTCGGCTTATGTCGCATCTAAAGCGGCACTGGATGCTTTCAGCCGCTGTCTGTCTGCAGAAGTCCATTCACATAAAGTTGCAATCACTTCAATTTATATGCCTTTGGTTCGTACACCAATGATCGCACCGACCAAGATCTATAAATATGTGCCTACCCTGTCTCCGGAACAGGCAGCTGAACTGGTTGCTTATGCGATTGTGAAACGTCCGAAGAAAGTCGCAACCAATTTGGGACGTCTGGCTTCGATTACCTATGCGATTGCACCAGACATCAACAATGTCCTGATGTCGATCGGTTATAACCTGTTCCCAAGCTCTTCAGCATCAGTGGGTCAGCCACAAAAACTGAACTGGGTGCAAAAGGCCTATGCACGGATCTTCCCGGGCGAGCACTGGTAATTTCTTCAAGAATATTCCGGCCGCCTACTGGCGGCTATTTTATTTCTGTACTTTAGAGATTCAGCCGCTCAGGTTTATAATCTGAATGCGCCCAACGACACATCCTGTCTTTTCAGGTACAGATTTTTGCCGCAAATGCGACGAGATCACGTACACTATGGACGGATATTTCCTATCCATCTTTTTATATTCTGATTTAATTAATGGAAACCCTTATGAACAACGTGCAATGGCTCGATGAAGTAAAATTTAACGAACAAGGTCTGATCCCTGCCATTGCCCAGCACCATCAAACTGGTCGTGTATTGATGGTCGCCTGGATGAATCGTGAAGCGCTGGCTTTAACTGCTGAAAAAAATCAGGCGGTATATTTCTCCCGTTCACGTAACAAGTTATGGCATAAGGGTGAAGAATCTGGTCATTTCCAGACTGTGCATGAAATCCGTCTGGACTGTGATGCGGACGTGATTATTTTACAGATTGAACAGCATGGTGGTATTGCCTGCCATACCGGCCGTGAATCATGTTTCTATCGTAAACTGACACCGAATGGCTGGGAAATTGTGGATGCACAAATCAAAGATCCTGCTGCAATTTACGGTGAAAAATCAACAAATCCACATACTCTTGTCATGAATGCCTCAACCGCTCAGTCTGAACAGGTTGAAGTATTGTCATACTTGGGCGAGATGATGGCAGAGCGTAAGAAAGCTGATCCGGAATCCTCTTATGTGGCCAAGCTGTATCATAAAGGCCTCAACAAGATTCTGGAAAAAGTCGGTGAAGAAAGCTTTGAAACTGTGATCGCGGCTAAAGATTTTAAAACTGAAGCCTCTGAAGACAACAAGAATGACCTGATCTATGAAGTGGCTGATCTGTGGTTCCATACCATTGTGATGCTCGGTTACTTCGACCTGGATCCACAACTGGTCCTGAATGAACTGGCACGCCGTCAGAGTCTATCCGGTCTGGTTGAAAAAGCCAATCGTCAACATTAAGTCGTGAATGAATCTACCTGTGTCTGATCTGCAAAAACCCAAAGCGACCTATGAGCAGGCAACTGCCATTGATAACGCACGTCTGGGAAAATCTTTTAAAGTCATTGCCTATGCGGGCACAGGTAAAACTACGACCCTGCAAATGATCAGTGATGCCATGCCGGAACGGCGCGGTATGTATCTGGCATTTAATAAATCCATTGCCTCAGAAGCACAAAACAAGTTTCATCGGGGTGTGGACTGCCGAACGTTTCACTCCCTGGCTTTTCGCAGTGTTCCACGTGGAGTCACGGATAAGCTACGCCTACCGCGTTTAAGTCCAAGCTTTATTGCCAAGGAATATCGTCTTGAGCCCATGACCTTGCGCCGGATGATGGGCGGACGTTATGAAAAATATGTGCTGATGCCTTCGCGTCTGGCCAGTCTGGTTGCGAACGCAGTCGGCTATTTCTGCTCGACCAGTTCGCAATATCCCGCCCCGCGACATATTCAGGCACCGAGCTGGCTACACCCAGATGATATTGAAGCATTGCAAAAGAAACTTTATCCAGCAGTTGAACGGCGTTGGTTAGAGTCAACTGATCCCAATCATCAGGCCGGGATTGGGCATGATATTTACCTGAAACTTTGGGCATTGTCTGAGCCCAATATTCCTGCCGACTATGTGCTGTTTGATGAAGCACAGGATGCCGACCCACTGATGCTGGGAATTTTGCTGAAACAGCGTAGCACTCAGGTCATCTATGTCGGCGATGCGCATCAGCAGATTTATGCCTGGCGTGGCGCAGTGAATGCCATGCAGCAGCTGCCGCTACCCGAATCTCGTCTGACCACTTCATTCCGTTTCGGGCCTGAAATTGCGTTAAATGCTAATGCGATTTTGGGAGCATTGAATGAAACCGTGCCCCTACTCGGTAATCCGCACTTAAACTCCAAAGTCGTCAATAAACCGCACACTAAATTACGCGATGCGATTCTATGCCGGACCAATGCGCGTGCTATGGAACTATTACTTGCCGGTTTAGTACGTGGCGATAAAGTGAGTCTGCAAGCGGATCATGTTAAATTAAACCGTTTTGTTGATGCGGCTGCCATGCTGAAACAGGGCAAACGTGTAGTTGATGTACCTGAACTGGCCTGGTTTAATTCCTGGCATGATGTGCACGAATACTGTGAGACTAATGAAGGTAGTGATATCAAGCCTTTAGTCAAACTGGTCGATGAACATGGCACTGATCCCCTGAAAACTGCCCTCGCCAAAATCACCCCAATCGGACAAGCGGACTACATCATCTCTACCGCGCATAAGGCCAAAGGTCTGGAATGGGATCGCGTTCATATTGAAGATGATTACCAGTTCAAGCTGAATGAGAAAGACCATAAAATTAGTGACGAAGAGTTACGTCTGCTGTACGTGGCCTGTACTCGTGCTAAAGTAAGCTTAAATATTCATCACATTTATGACCTCATTCAACAACTGAAAATCGGGATGCCACAGTCACTGCGCCAAGCCGTCGGCTAAGGTAAAACATAGATGTAAAAATCACGCTACAGGTGATCCATGCACATCGAAAAAATACAACTCAAACATGCTCTGCACTTTTCTAATATCCAGCTCGATTTTGATCTGCAAAAATCACCTGTGACTTTAATTTTGGGTGATCAGGGTTCTGGTAAAACCACCTTGCTGCGCTTGAGTTATCAGGCTTTAACCTGGTTTTCTGCACGTTTTCGTGACTTGCGTACCGCAGGTTTAAGTATGCTGGATCAGGATATCCTGCAAAATCGTCTGCAATCCAAAATTGATATCCAGGTGCGTTTTCCTGATGATTTGGGACCATTACCTGAATCAGCACAGGGAGAAGCAGATCTTGCCCAATCCTGTTCCTGGCAGTTATACAAAACTTTAAATAGTCAGGGAATTGGCTTTGCCAAAGCGGAAACCCAGCAACTCGATACCATGGTGAATCTTTATCAGAAGGCAAGACAACATGACCCTTTGCTCGGCTTGCCTATGGTCGCCTATTATCCGGCTGAACGCTTCGTCAATGAAATCAATTTACTCAGCAAAAATAATCAGGCCATTTTTCAGACTGCGCATGCCTATGAAATTACTGCTATCCCTTTTACGACTTTTGCACGTTTCTTTGAATGGTTTCGTGAAATCAGTGATATCGAAAATGCACAAAGTGCCAAGATCATTGACCAGATTCTAGATCAGGCGCTACAGCAATCGGATGATATACAAGCAGATCAGCTGGTCCAGCAAATTGAAAAAGCTAAAGCACATATGCATACACCGAGCCTGACTGCCTTGCGTGAAGCTTTATCCATTGTACTACCAGAACTTAGCCAGATTTATCTGGACTATCAGCCCAAGCTGCAATTGATGGTGCGTTATCAGGATCACACCTTTAGCTTTCAGCAGTTGTCGAGCAGTATCCGGAACTGGATTGCACTGGTGGGAGATGTTGTACGGCGCCTTTGTCTGCTTAATCCGCACAGCTTATTTCCCTGTCAGGAAGGTACTGGCATTTTACTGATTGATGAAATTGATCATCAACTGGATCAGGACATGGCCGCCGTCATTTTACCGCGTCTGCATCAGGCGTTTCCTAACTTGCAGATTATTGTGACTGGAAACCGGCCGGAATTGCTGGAGCAGGCTCAGGATTTTCAGTGTCTAAAACTGGAAAATAAACAGTTGCATCCCATCCATCTAAATCCAATGCAGGTTCAGTATGATCATTTTTATGCAGAGTTGCCGCTTGAGATGAGCCAGAATCATTCAGAGATAGAAAAAGTTGAAGATGCACTTCAGGAACCAGAAATAGTCAACCTGACGGCTCAGTCTGTTTTGCAACTGATTCAGGAACAGCTAAGCACAGAACAGCAGCAAGAACTTTTACAACTGTTGAGTCAGGATAATTCACAAAGCCTGCCTCAATCTTCTTAAATAGCGCTGAAACGATAATGCAATTTAAAAACTAAAATCAGGATGCAAGAATAGGTTTTGATTTTCTGCATTTCTGATCAAGAAGTTATAAATTTTTATCAATAAATGCAGGGAGTTTGATCTTTATTTTCGGTCAAATTTGTACGAGATGTTCAAGCATGCACCCCATATCAAAACCAAGCTTACGTATAATCTACAAGTTCTACATAAAAACATTGATGTTGTGGTTATCCTGTAATATGATCGGTTTTACTTGCAATTTTCGTTGTAAAATCGGAATTTGCTATCGTTTATAAGTTGCGCAATACAACTGTTTTATTCTGTTTGAATATCATTCTGGCTTTCAAGATCGAGAAGTTTTGGGTCGCTCTTTGCGGTCCTGTAATCCTTGAAAGATAAAGATTCACCCTAGGTTGACCTTAACCTATATCACGACAATGGATACGAGTGTGCTGCCAATTATTATATTGTTACCGTTAGTATTAGGCACAACCCTTGTCTCGTGGCTGAAGCAATTTTCACGCGGGGTAACGGCTTTAGGAGCAATTGCCGTCAGCCTCAGCAGTTTCTTATTACTGTTGAGTCAGGCGCCTGCTGTATTTAATGGAACGGTAATTACCCAGACCTGGTCCTGGCTACCCCAGCTTGGAATCGACTTCAGTTTCCGGCTGGATGCTTTGGGCATGCTGTTTGCTCTGCTGATTAGTGGAATTGGTACCCTGATTTATATCTATGCCTATTACTATCTCAGTCCTAAAAACTCCCTAAGTAAACTCTATTTCCTGCTGATGCTGTTTATGGCAGCGATGCTCGGTATTTCATTGTCTAATAATCTTCTGATTCTCCTGATTTTCTGGGAACTCACCAGTATTTCTTCCTTTCTGCTGGTTGGTTACTGGAGCAATTACGAAGCGGCCCAACGCGGCTCACGCATGGCTCTAACCATTACCGGCATGGGCGGCTTATCTATGCTGGGTGGTTTTATTCTACTCGGACAGATTACGGGTACCTATCAGATTGACCAGATCCTGATGATGGGCGAACAGATTCAGGCACATGCCCTATTTGTACCGACATTATTATTAATTTTACTCGGTGCTTTTACCAAAAGTGCGCAGTTCCCGTTTCACTTCTGGTTACCAAATGCCATGGCAGCACCGACGCCGGTGTCTGCCTATCTGCACTCTGCCACCATGGTTAAAGCGGGCCTGTTTTTAGTCGCACGTTTATTGCCAATTTTTGCAGGCGCGGCACTGTTCCATAATATTGTTACTTTTATCGGGTTATTTACCCTGTGTGTGGCAGCGTTCTTTGCCATCTTTAAAGAAGATCTGAAAGGTCTGTTGGCCTATTCAACTATTAGCCATTTAGGCCTGATCATGTGTCTGCTGGGTATTGGCTCACCACTCGCCGTCGCAGCAGCAATTTTCCATATCATTAACCATGCAACCTTTAAAGCTGCTTTGTTCATGATTGCCGGGATCATTGACCATGAATCTGGTACCCGGGATCTGCGAAAATTGTCCGGTCTTTGGCAAATGCTGCCTTTTACCGCAACGCTGACCATGATCACTGCCGCCTCCATGGCTGGTATTCCATTAACTAATGGTTTCTTGTCCAAAGAGATGTTCTTTACCGAACTGGTCGCAAACTTAAGTGGCCCAGTCATGATCGGTGCAGCTATTGCAGGAACATTGGCCGGGATTTTCGCTGTCACCTATTCGATTCGTCTGGTACATGGCGTGTTTTTTGATGGTCCATTAGGCCAGCAAGTCCCAAATAAAGATGCGCATGAGCCACCATTTGGTATGCGTGCACCGGCTATTTTACTGGCTTTCCTGTGTATCGCAGTCGGCCTGTTACCAGGATTACTGGTCGAAAAGATTGTAAATAGCACCACACAAGCGTCAACCCAGAATTTTGCCTTTGAAGGCACTCATCTCGCCCTTTGGCACGGTATTAATCTACCTTTGGTGATGAGTATTATTGCGATATTCGGCGGTGCGATTTTCTATTTTGCACTGGCCAAAGGTGGCGCAATCCGGGAAATTGATCTGGATCCAAAACTCGGCAAACTTCAAGGTCGTGTACTATTTGATCTGTTCCTGAAAAATCTGTTACTGAATTCAAGACGTTTCCGCCGTGCGACTGAAAATGGCAAACTGCAAAGTTATATTTTATGGATTGTACTGTTTACCATTGGTCTGGTGGGCTACCCTCTTGTAGTCAATGGGATTGATACCGGTAGCCGGGAACTGACCCATGCTCCAGTGCTTGCCATCGTTCTATGGCTATTACTATTCTCAGCCTGCTGGATGATGCTCTGGTTCCATCATGAACGGATTAAAGCCATCCTGATCAGTGGTGCGGTCGGTCTGGTCGTCACCATGGTTTTCATTGGTTTCTCGGCACCCGATCTGGCTTTGACCCAGATTACAGTCGATGTAGTAACAACTGTTCTGCTACTGATGAGCCTGTCACTCCTGCCACAATTGACGCCTTATGAATCTAGCCCGACCCGACGCTGGCGAGATGCAGTGATTGCAGTCTGCGGGGGTCTAGGAATTGCAACAGTTGCCTGGCTGGTTATGACACGTGACCATAATTCAATTTCTTGGTTCTTTATCCAACAATCGATTCCGCTTGGTGGCGGTACAAACGTCGTCAACGTAATTCTGGTCGATTTCCGTGGTTTCGATACCTTCGGCGAGATTACTGTACTCGGGATTGCTGCAATTGGGGTGCTGAGTCTGATGGATGGTATGCGTGCTCATGGTACCACCATTACCCAAGGCCTGACTTACCGTTTTAACCCCTCCCCTTTGATGCTGCGTATTACCGCATCGTGGATTTTACCGGTAGCACTGGTAGTTAGTCTGTATATCTTTATGCGCGGCCATAATCTTCCGGGTGGCGGTTTTATTGCCGGTCTGGTCACCTCATTGGCCTTGATTATTCAATACGTTGCCATTGGTCAGGATCATGCAGAAAAAATGCTGGGAGCTAAATCTGGACGTCTCTATGAAATCTGGATTGGCGTCGGCCTGACTATTGCTGGCCTGACTGGCATCGCAGCCTGGTTCTGGTCACGTCCTTTCCTGACCAGTGCCCATATTCATGTTCATCCACCATTACTTGGCGATATGCATCTGGCTTCTGCCGCGCTATTTGATGTCGGTGTCTATGTCACCGTAGTCGGGGCGACCATGCTGATGATTTCCGTTCTGGGTGACTCCCGTCACTCAAGTATGACTGGCCCAGTACCAAGAGGATAATAGAATGATTAGTTTAGAACTTTTATTAGCCTCAGCAATTGGCCTACTCACTGCCACCGGGATCTATCTGATTCTGCGGGCACGTACCTTTCCGGTCGTCCTTGGACTGGCCATGATTGGTTATGCAGTGAACCTGTTTTTATTTGCCATGGGCCGTATTCAGATGAATTCGCCTGCAGTGCTCACCGAAACCACGCAGGTCACCGATCCTTTACCTCAGGCCTTGGTTTTAACCGCAATTGTAATCGGTTTTGCCACCACCGCCTTTATTGTACAGCTGGCCTTACGTAGCCGTTATGAATCAGGAACAGATCACGTTGATTCCAAAGAAGAGATACCGCAACATGACCCACGTGAGGATGAGCCGTAATGACTGATCTTCTCAACTTCTTGAATCAACACACCCCTATTTTCAGTATTCTTTTACCGGCTTTTACTGCCTTTATTCTAGTACTGTTGGGTAACCCAGGTTCTGGTTCTCTGATTACCGACTGGCGTCAGCCTTGGCGTCGTGGCGTGAGTCATATTTCGACCCTATTGGGTTTGATTATGGCGATTGGCTATCTGATCAATAGCAGCCAAGGGCAAATTAGTGTCTACACTTTAAGTGAATGGGCCGCCCCTTTTGGTATTGTGCTGGTCCTGGACCAGCTCTCTGCCTTGATGCTGGTACTGACCTATACACTCGCTTTGCCAATCGTTTGGTATGCCAGCAAAGAATGGGATATTCGCGGGCGCTATTTCCACGCCATGGTCCATTTTCTGTTAATGGGGCTTAGTGGTGCCTTCCTGACCGGTGACTTGTTTAACCTGTTCGTGTTCTTCGAGATCTTGTTAATGGCATCCTATGTCCTGCTTTTGCATGGGCAAGGCAAGGCACGCTTCCAGCTCGGTGTGCATTATGTGGCTATTAACCTGCTCGCTTCTGCCATGTTCCTGATCGGACTCGGGATGATTTATGGCAGTGTCGGCAGCCTGAATATGGCTGATGTTGCTCGTCTGATGCCAACTCTGGCAGGTGACGAACATAAGCTTGCCGTTGCAGGCGGACTGATGCTATTTGTGGTGTTCGGGATCAAGGCTGCCATGTTACCGGTAGGCCTGTGGCTTCCTAAAACGTATGCTGTTGCAACTACTCCGGTGGCTGCCCTGTTTACCATCATGACCAAAGTCGGGATCTACGCAATTATCCGGGTCAATGGCACTGTATTTGATGATGAATATAGCCATCAGATCCTGATGAACTGTCTGCTGGTCATTGGGGTGATTACCTCACTGTATGGCGCATTTGGTGCAATTGGAACTGAACGTCTACGTCGTTTTGTCGGCTTTATGATCCTGTCTTCAGTCGGGACTATTCTTATTGCGATTGCCATGAACAGCACCCAGGCTTGGGCAGGTGCCTTGTACTATATGGTGCACAGTACCCTGATTGGCGCAGCCTTTTATATCCTGTGTGGCTGGATTACCTCACAGCGTGGCGAGTTTAAAGACCATTTTAAAATTGCCCCACAGATGAAACAGAATAAGCTGGTTTCCATTGTATATTTCATCATTGCCTTGATGATGGCCGGCTTGCCACCTTTCAGTGGCTTCTTCGGTAAAGTGTTTATCCTGCAAGCTTCAGGACAGTCTGAACATCAAATGCTGATTATCTTTACGGTTCTACTGGTCAGCTTACTAAGTATTCTGGCTTTTACCCGGGTCGGTTTTATTCTGTTCTGGCGTTCAAGCCGACCAGAACAGGATGAAAATTCTGAAGAATTCAGCAAATATGAATCCTTGCCCAGCAAGGCACCAGCACGGAATGACCGGGTTATTTATCTATTATTGCTCAGTCTGACAGCCTACGTTGTTTTTGCTGCACCGATTTATCAATATAATTATCAGACCGCAGCACAGATTAAGACCAATCCGATTTATGAAGCAGCATTATTAAAACGTGATGCTGAAGGTAAGTTCATCAGTGTACAGCCATTTGATCCGGGTTATTTACCAGAAACCAAATACGGTGGTGAAACGCCTGATCCAAATGCGCACCTGATTCCTTATGTCATTTCAGAAAATACCTTAAATGGCGATCATATTTCTGAATTTAAACAGCGTCAGATTGATAAGCAGTATATTGAACAGAACAAATACGACGACAATCAACTTAAACCGGCGGAGGGTCTTTAATGGCTGAATCATTACTTCAACGCTGGTTCCCACATCCTTTCGTTTCGGTCATTGTGGCGATGAGCTGGATCATGCTGGCCCATAATATGGAAGCCGGCACACTCCTTATGTCAATATTTCTGGCGATCTTGATTCCGAGAATGGTCGCCCCTTTTATTGATTACACACCGAATATCCGGTGGGTGCCAGCGATGCGCCTGTTTTGGGTCGTTGTTTGGGACATCATTGTCGCTAATATTAAAGTCGCGATTCTGGTGCTGGGACCGACCAAAAATCTGCATCCCAAATGGTTTCGTGTTCCTCTGGATACCGAACATGAAGAAGTGAATACTTTGCTGGCAATGATTATTACCACCACACCAGGTACAGTCTCTGCGGGGATTGATCAGGACCGGGGCGATATTCTGGTCCATGCCTTAAGTACGGATGATGAAGAGGCCGAAATCGAAACCATCAAACAGCGCTATGAACAACCTTTGATTAAAATTTTTAGCGCACAATCAGGAGCTGAAGCATGACCATTCTGCCTTATGCATTGCTGATTTGTCTGGGTGCTGTCACGATCTCCATGTTGTTGTGTCTGATCCGGCTGGTTATGGGCCCATCAATCGTCGACCGTCTGCTGGCACTGGACACCCTATTTTTAAATGCAACCTGTCTGGTGGTGATTCTGGGAATTTACTGGAGCAGCACTTTCATGTTTGAAGGTGCCCTACTGGTGGCCATGCTGGGTTTTGTCTCTACCGCTGCCCTTGCCCGCTATTTCACCACTGGCCATGTCATCGACTAGGAGTTTTTTAAATGCCTTTGATTTTAGAAATACTAGTTTCGATTTTTTTATTGATTGGCGCGTTCTTTATGCTGGTGGGTGGTATTGGAATGATACGTCTACCCGACCTGTTTATGCGTCTGCATGCACCGACCAAATCCAGTACCTTAGGATTGGGAAGCTTCCTGATCGCTTCTATTATTTTTTCAGCCATCTATGGCCGTTTAGGTTTTGCCGAAGTACTGATTACCCTATTTGCCTTCATTACTGCACCGGTATCTGCCAACCTGATGGCACAAGCTGCCTTGCATTTACGTTTACGCTCGATGAGTGGTGAAGTGCCAGAAACTCTGGAACGTCCATTGCCTTGGCAGAAAACCCGCCGTCGTGCATTTTATGAAAAGAAAATGAATGACCAGGATTCAAAGTAATAGTTAGCCAGTTCTACTTAAAAGTTCAACAATAAAAAAGCCACCCTAAGGTGGCTTTTTTATTGCGCTTTATAAAAGCTTATTCTTCATCTTTCTTGTCTTCAGCAGGAGGTAAGTCCTTCACTGCTTCAGCAATCAGACCAAACATATAGTTACCATATGCATTGGTTTTGTCGTAATGGAAACGTAGACGAGGTGTAATACGTGTCTTGATCCGACGGCTCAGTTCATGACGCAAGAACCCGGATGCCTTATTCAGGACATCGAGTGTTTCTTTATTTGCCGCTTCACTTTGCTCATCACCAAGTTCACGACCCATTACTGTGACATAAACTTCTGCATATCCTAAGTCTGGGCTCACTTTCACGGCTGAGATGGTCACCAGACCACCCAGACGTGGATCCTTCAGCTCCTGACGGATCAGTTCAGACAACTCGCGTTGTACCGTATCCGCCATACGCTTCAGACGTTGACTACCCGCCATTAAAGACTCCGTTTAATCAATTGCACATCATACACTTCGATTTTATCGAGAGGTTTGATGTCTTTATAGCCTTTCACCGCAAGACCACATTCCATACCGGCACGAACTTCTTCCACCACTTCTTTGTAGCGACGAAGAGATTCTAGCTCGCCCTGGAAGATCACCACGTCATCACGTAATACGCGAATCGGTTTATTACGGTGTAATACGCCTTCAAGTACCATACAGCCTGCTGCAGCACCAAATTTGCTTGAATGGAACACTTCACGTACTTGAGCAACACCCAAGATGGTTTCACGGTGTTCAGGAGCCAGCTTACCGCTCATCGCTGCTTTCACGTCATCAATCAATTGATAGATCACTGAGTAGTAACGAATGTCGATACTGTCTGCATCTGCTTTTTGACGTGCAGTACTGTCGGCACGTACGTTAAAGCCAAGAAGAACCGCTTCTGAAGATTCAGCAAGTGTTACGTCAGATTCAGTAATCGCACCAACACCAGAACCGATAATACGTACTTTTACTTCATCCGTTGAAAGCTCAGCCAATGCAACATGAAGTGCTTCCAATGTACCGCGTACATCAGTTTTCAATACTACATTGACGATTGGTACATCTTTTTTGCCCATAGACGCCATGATGTTTTCAAGACGCATTGCAGATTGACGTTCAAGACGTTTTTGACGTTCACGATCCATACGCGCATCGGCAACTTCACGTGCTTTCTTCTCGTCATTCACAACAAGAACTTCGTCACCTGCCATCGGCGCTTCTGGAAGACCCAGAATTTCGACTGGAATCGAAGGACCTGCAGACTTGATACGTTTACCGTTTTCATCAGTCATGGCACGAACGCGGCCATAAGACGAACCAGCAAGTACGAGGTCACCCACTTTCAACGTACCGTTCTGTACAAGAATAGAGGTTACTGCACCGCGGCCTTTATCAACACGTGCTTCAATCACAACACCTTGTGCCGCACCTTCTTCAGATGCTTTCAATTCAAGCAATTCAGACTGAATTAAAATCAGGTCAAGAAGTTCGTCAATACCCGCGCCAGTATGTGCAGATACTTTCGCTACAGGAACGTCACCGCCCCATTCTTCAGGTACGATTTCTTTGGTGGTCAATTCATTCAATACGCGATCTGGATCAGCAGAGTCTTTATCCATCTTGTTGATTGCAACAATGATTGGCGTACCCGCCGCACGAGCGTGATCGATTGCTTCTGCAGTTTGTGGCATCACGCCATCATCTGCTGCTACAACTAGAACTACGATATCAGTCGCTTTGGCACCACGTGAACGCATTGCAGTAAACGCTGCGTGTCCCGGAGTATCAAGGAATGTAATAGTGCCTTTATCAGTCGTTACATGGTAAGCACCGATATGCTGGGTAATACCACCTGCTTCGCCTTGCGCCACTTTGGCACGACGGATACGGTCTAGAAGCGATGTTTTACCATGGTCAACGTGCCCCATGATCGTAACAACTGGCGCACGAGTAGTTTGCGCACCACGTGCTTCTTCAGCCTGTTCAAGCAGGTTATCTTCGACTGCAGTTTCAGAAACCAGTACCGGGTTATGGCCCATTTCTTCAACCACAAGTGCCGCGATTTCCTGATCGATCGCCTGGTTTTGAGTAACCAGTTCACCCATTTTCATCAGTGACTTGATGACTTCACGAACCTTAACTGCCATTTTCGCAGCCAGGTCAGCCACGACAATCGTTTCACCGATTTCAACGTCATAAACCTGTTTTTTCACTGGTTTTTCAAAACCATGCTTATTCGCTTGGCTAGATTTCAAACCACGTTTATGTGAGTTATCACGGAAAGACTGCTCTTCACCACGACGACCACCTTTCTTTGGTGAACGTGTATTTGAAGTGTTAGTACCACGTTTAATTTCGCGGTCTTCTTTCGCAAATGAGTCTTCATATGCCTGGCCAACCAGACCAGCCGCAAGTGGAGAATCATCAATCACACGAATGGTTGCAGTGGTATCTTCAGAAGAATACTTCGACGCCATCTTGCGCATTTGCTCAAGAGTACGTTGTTGTGCTTCTTCAGCTGCCTTGCGACGTGCTGCTTCTTCAGCTGCTTTTAATTGAGCGGCTTGAGCTTCACGCGCTTTTTTCTGTTCTGCTGTTTCAACTTGTTTAACCGCTGCTTTCAGAATCGGTTTATTAGTTGATTTGCGTTTTACCACAACAGCGGCTTTAGGTGTTTCCTGTTTCTCAGTTTCTTGTTTCTGAGCTGCACGCATTGCTTCTAGTGCTTTGCTTGCATTGTTTGTACCTGATTTAGCTGCATCAGCAGGTTTTTTAGCTGGTGCTGACTTCTGTTCAGCTTCTGCTTTCGCTTGCTGTTCAGCTTGAGCCTTCGCTAGAGCTTCTGCTTTAATTTGTTCCGGGTCTGGCTTGACGAATGTATGTTTCTTGCGAACTTCTACATTAATCGTTTTCGCCTTACCTGAAGTACTTGCCACTTTAGCAGTACTGGTCGTTTTACGTTTCAACGTGATTTGTCCTGCATGGCCATCTGAACCTTGTGTCTTTTTCACATGATTCATTAAGCGATCTTGTTGTTCGGTGGTAATAATATCGTCAGCTTTACGCTGTGGTAAACCTGCCTCACGAACCTGCTCTAGGAGCTTATCAA
This sequence comes from Acinetobacter sp. YZS-X1-1, assembly GCF_000804305.1. Taxonomy (NCBI): domain Bacteria; kingdom Pseudomonadati; phylum Pseudomonadota; class Gammaproteobacteria; order Moraxellales; family Moraxellaceae; genus Acinetobacter; species Acinetobacter sp. YZS-X1-1. The sequence continues at coordinate 168,799 of NZ_JWHB01000001.1, forward strand.
CATGGCGACCCACGCTGAGTGCTAACTCTTTAATCGACTTGTCCGTCATATACTACCTCCTAGTTAAACCATGATTCGCGCGCTTTCATAATAAGTTGACCGGCTTTCTCAGCACCGAGACCTTCGATATCTTCAATATCATCAGTCGCTTGGTCAGCTAAGTCATCTACGGTTACCACACCACGAGCTGCGAGAGCTTGCGCGATCTCTGCTGTCATGCCTTCCATTGCAACAAGTTCTTCACTTGGCGCTTGTACGTTTTCTTGCTGTTGTAATGCATCAGCAAGTGCAATTTCTTTCGCACGGCTTTGCAGTAGTTCAACCAGTTCCGCATCCAGTTCGATTTCATCAAACGTTTCTGGCGGTACGTAAGCAATTTCTTCAAGCGAGGTGAAGCCCATTTCTACCAACGCCATCGCCAAATCTTCAGCAATATCCAGACGTGTAACAAACATGTCCAGGTATTTTTGTGCTTCGCTCTGCTGACGTGCGTAGTATTCTTCTTCCAGCATCATATCCAGCTTGTAGCCAGTCAATTCAGATGCCAGACGAACGTTTTGACCTTGTGAACCAATTGCACGAGCTAGCTGATCACTAGTCGCGAAAATGATGTCTGCAGTACGTGCATCTTCATCGATCACAATACTAGATACATCTGCTGGTTCTAATGCGCTTGCGATATATTGCGCAGGATCATCAGACCAAACCACCACATCAATACGCTCGCCATTGAGCTCTTGCTGTACAGCCTGGATACGTGTACCACGCATACCAATACAAGCACCCACCGGGTCAATACGGTGGTCGTTGGTTTTCACTGCAATTTTAGCACGAACACCCGGTTGACGAGCTGCGGCCTTAATTTCAATGATTTCTTCAGAAATTTCAGGAATTTCTTTTTTCATCAATGCAATCAGCATTTCCGGTTTAGCACGTGACAACAATAATTGTGCACCACGGCCTTCACGGTTAACGCTATATAGAATCGCATTTACGCGTTGTTTCGGACGAAGGATTTCCTTCGGAATCATCTCTTCACGTGCCAGATACGCTTCTGCGTTGTCACCCAAGTCAATAATAAAACCATCTTTGGTTTGTTTTTTCACTTCACCATAGATCAGCTCACCGACTTTAGATTCATACGCATCGGCAACCAGCGCACGTTCTGCTTCGCGAATCTTCTGTACAATCACCTGTTTCGCGATCTGGGCAGCAATACGACCGAAATCGATTGATTCTACTTCCAGTTCACGGATATCACCAATCGACCATTGTGCTGGATCCACATCAGAGATCGCATCCTGACAAGCAGGCATTTCATGATCTTCATCAGCCACCACTTCCCATTGACGGAAAGTACGGTAATCCCCAGTTTTACGGTCAATCTCTACACGAAGACGAGCTTCTTCCGAGTGAGTCCCCTCGTAGAATTTCTTCTTAGTCGCTGCAACCAAAGCTTGTTCTAGCGCTTCAAAAATTGCTTCACGACTTACACCTTTTTCGTTACTAACCGTTTCAACCACGGTAAGAATTTCACGTGCCATAAGTCACCTATTCGTTCAGATTCTTATTAATTGAATTAATCTTGATAGACCAAGTTTGCTTTATCGATATTGTGACTGTCGATATCCAAAATCTGTTGCTTTTCTACTTCAACTTGAATCATTTCATTTTCAAGGTCGACTGCAACCAGTTTTGCCTGGAATTTACGACGGTTATCTACCGCACTGATCAGACGTAGTGCTACGGTATGACCAATATAGCCTGACATCTGTTCGAGCTGGAAGAATGGACGATCCCAACCTGGTGAAGACACTTCAAGCGAATATTCACCTGAGATTGGATCATGTACATCCAAGATCGCGCCGACTTGCTGTGTGACACGCACACAGTCCTGAACCCCAATACCACGACCCTGCTCTTCTTCGCCATCTTCATTGACAACAGGTGCTGCATTTTCATCGACCGGTTTGTCGATATAGATCCGTAGTAATGAACGTTTGCCTTGTGGCAGGAATTCAATCCCCCACAGGTTTACATCACAGGCTTCAACTGCTGGTGCAATCAAGTCCTGAAGTGCTTGAGTTTTATTTGATAGCTTCATTTACTCTCGTCATCTGGTGCGATTTTATGATCTATTTGACCACTACAAACCAATACAAACTATAGTAGTAGTGAAACATGGAGATTTGACCAAATATTGTCGACACTACACGATAGCCAATAAAAAAGGGCGTAAATCGCCCCAATTAATACACAATTTGAACTTTTTTCAAATCCCACTGTGCAAAAAGGCCCACCATAGTTGTGAGCCTCTTTTAAGAAACTTGGTAGCGGGAGCTGGATTTGAACCAACGACCTTCGGGTTATGAGCCCGACGAGCTACCAGACTGCTCCATCCCGCATCAACGTGCAAAAATTATATACAAAAGATGCGAACTTTTCAATCACAACCACATCATTCTGCATATTTGTTATCTGTTACTGAAAAATTGGTAGCGGGAGCTGGATTTGAACCAACGACCTTCGGGTTATGAGCCCGACGAGCTACCAGACTGCTCCATCCCGCATCAACATACAAAAATTATATACAAAAGATGCGAACTTTTCAATCACAACCACATCATTCTGCATATTTGTTATCTGTTACTGAAAAATTGGTAGCGGGAGCTGGATTTGAACCAACGACCTTCGGGTTATGAGCCCGACGAGCTACCAGACTGCTCCATCCCGCATCAACATGCAAAAATTATATACAAAAGATGCGAACTTTTCAATCACAACCACATCATTCTGCATATTTGTTATCTGTTACTGAAAAATTGGTAGCGGGAGCTGGATTTGAACCAACGACCTTCGGGTTATGAGCCCGACGAGCTACCAGACTGCTCCATCCCGCATCAACATACAAATAACATTCAGCTTAACATTCTATGATTAAACCGCCTTTAAAGTTTGCATCTTTAAAGGATTGGTAGCGGGGGCTGGATTTGAACCAACGACCTTCGGGTTATGAGCCCGACGAGCTACCAGACTGCTCCACCCCGCAACAACATGCAAATAATCCTTCTCAACTTAAATCAGATTTAAGCTGCCTTTTAAAAGTTTGCGTCTTTAAAAAAGGATTGATTGGTAGCGGGAGCTGGATTTGAACCAACGACCTTCGGGTTATGAGCCCGACGAGCTACCAGACTGCTCCATCCCGCAACAACAGAAGTTTTTTTAGCTGCATACACCAACTTATGTTCTGGATTATAAGTTGGTGCGGAAGGGGGGACTTGAACCCCCACGCCCGAAAGCACTACCACCTCAAGGTAGCGTGTCTACCAATTCCACCACCACCGCAGCTGTGACGCATTCTAGTCGCATCACTGAAAAAAAGAAAGGTTTAATTAAAATTATTCGGTCGTTTGTGGTGCAGTTGGTGAAGTTTCAACCGGTTGCGCAGGCGCAGTTGGAGCTGATTGAATTGAAGACAAACTGTACGCATCAGTGGTCTGTTTCTTGGCAAGAATCGCCAAAGTAATACTGGTTACAAAGAACAATGCGGTAAAAACTGCCGTCAAACGGGTCATGAAATTACCCGAACCCGAGGCACCAAAGATCGTTGCCGCACCGCCGCCACCGAATGATGCACCTGCATCCGCACCTTTACCATGCTGAACCAAAATCAAGACAATCATCAAAATCGCTAAGATAATATGTACTACCAGCACAAAAGTTTGCATGCTGAACTCCTAATTATTGTGTATTTGCAAATGCTTGAGCAATTTGATGGAACGACTCAGCATTGAGTGATGCACCACCCACCAATGCCCCGTTAATGTCAGGACAGGCTGCTAACTCTACTGCATTTTCCGGTTTTACACTACCACCATATAAAATCGCCATAGTCGCAGCATAACCTGTAATCTGACTCAAACCCTGACGGATCTGGGCATGCATGGCCTGCGCATCTTCTGGAGAAGCTGTTTTACCGGTGCCAATGGCCCAGATCGGCTCATAAGCAATCACGATATTTTTCCACTGCTCGCCTGTAACCACAGTCGCGACATCACAAATCTGTTGCAGGACCACTGCTTCCGCCTGCCCTGCTTCACGCTGTTCCAGACTTTCGCCCACACAGTAAATTACGGTTAAACCGGCATTTAAGGCATTCTTGATTTTAGCATTTAAGATCTGTGAACTTTCAGCAAAAATTTCACGACGTTCAGAGTGTCCAATCAATACATAGTGAATCTGGCTATCAGCCAATAATTCAGCACTCACTTCCCCGGTATAAGCGCCTGTACCTGCAATACGTGATACATCTTGTGCTACGGTATGTACAGGACGATTAGCAGAAGCGAATGCAGTTTGAATTTGAGTTAAGGCAAGGGTTGTCGGCGCCACACCCAAATGACATTTCTCTGTTGAAACTGGTGCAGACTCAAGCAAGTCTTTTAAATTCTGAACCAAAGTCTGGGCATCTGCCTGCATTGGATTCATTTTCCAGTTGCCCACCACCCAAGGAGTAATCGTCGAAACCGACATAAATAACCTATTTCACTGACATATCTTGAATTGGGCACATTCTACACGGAATTGTAAAATTTAAAGAATAGTTTTATTCATGCTATTTCTCAGTTTAGACTATTCAAAGTGGTTATTTTTTGTTATCACTGAAAAAAATGCCCGGTTCTTCCGACCAGTTCAAGCTTTTACTGAATATCAGGAAGATTGCAGCATTCTCAGCTATGGTATTTTTGTATAACAAACGTATAATTTTAGAATAGCAAATTAAAAAAATTGAATTGATAGGCATTTTAAGCATGACAGCATTGAAGGGGTCACCAAAATTTACGGGGTTTATTCGTCGCCTGGTCGATGAAGGGGTATTATCGGCTGAAGATATGCGTACTGCTTTAGCCAATGCCAAACAAGAAAAAACAGATATTGTGGCCTATTTGGTCAGTCATCATAATCTTTCCCCTACCACCATTGCCGAAACGATCTCAGTAGAATTTGGTGAGCCTTTATTTGATATTGGCGCTTATGATCCAGGACAAATCCTGCGTGAAGATATCGATGAAAAGCTAATTACCAAACATCGAATTTTGCCAATTTATAAGAATTCCAATGTTCTTTATGTTGCCACGAGCAATCCAACCAATATTGAAGCAACGGATGCCATCCGCTTTGCAACCAAACTGAATATCGAAACTGTTATTGTTGAACACAATAAACTTGAAAAACTGATTGAGCAAAACTTTACTGAAGAAAGTACTTTTGATTTTGATGATGATTTCGATCTGGATGTCGATGTCGACACAACCGATCCAAATAAAGAAGAAGACGAAAAAGACAAAGGTGAAGAAGCCCCGATTGTTAAATATATTAATAAATTACTGATTGATGCCATTCGTATGGGGGCATCAGATTTACATTTTGAACCTTATGAAAAAATGTATCGGGTACGCTATCGTGTCGATGGCGTTTTACGGCAGATTGCGACACCGCCGCTACAGCTAGCAAACCGTTTAGCGTCACGTTTAAAAGTTATGTCGCAGATGGACATTTCTGAGAAACGTGTTCCTCAAGACGGCCGTATTAAATTAAAGCTCTCAAAAAACAAAGCCATCGACTTCCGTGTTAATTCACTCCCTACTCTGTTTGGTGAAAAACTGGTTCTACGTATTCTAGATCCATCCAGTGCCATGCTGGGAATTGATGCTTTAGGTTATGAGCCTGAGCAGAAAGAACTATTTATGGAAGCCCTAGATAAACCGCAAGGGATGTTACTGATTACCGGTCCTACCGGTTCCGGTAAAACCGTATCACTTTATACGGGCTTAAACATCTTAAACCGCGAGGATACCAATATTTCTACTGCGGAAGATCCAGTCGAGATTAATCTGCAAGGGATTAATCAGGTTAACGTGAATAATAAAGTTGGCCTGACTTTCGCAGCGGCATTAAAATCCTTCTTGCGTCAGGATCCTGATATTGTCATGGTCGGTGAGATCCGTGATCTGGAAACAGCTGAAATTGCAATCAAGGCAGCACAAACAGGTCATATGGTGATGTCAACCCTGCACACCAACAGTGCTCCGGAAACTCTGACCCGTTTACGTAATATGGGCGTCCCTTCTTTCAATATCGCGACCTCGGTCAATCTAGTGATTGCGCAGCGTCTGGCCCGTCGCTTGTGTTCACAATGTAAAAAGCCGGCTGATATTCCTCAGCAAAGTTTGCTGGAAATGGGCTTTACCGAATCAGATTTACAAAGCCCTGAATTTCAGATTTATGAGCCAGTCGGCTGCAATGAATGCCGTGAAGGGTATAAGGGCCGGGTCGGTATTTACGAAGTCATGAAAGTCACACCTGAAATTTCAAGAATTATTATGGAAGATGGCAATGCCATTGAAATTGCTGAAGCTTCCGCGCGTGCAGGATTTAACAATTTACGCCGATCAGGGTTAGTGAAGGTTATGCAGGGGGTGACTTCTTTACAGGAAGTCAATCGTGTAACCAGCGAATGATCGTGCTGAATATAAAATAAGGATAAAGCTATGGCAGCAGTAAAAAAAGGCCAGATGACACCGATCTTCAGTTATGAAGGGGTTGACCGCAAAGGCGCCAAGATCAAGGGGGAATTGCCGGCACGAAATATGGCCTTGGCAAAAGTGAACTTGCGCAAACAAGGCATTACGATCAAAACCATTCGAGAAAAGAAAAAAAATATTCTCGAAGGTTTGATGAAGAAAAAAGTTTCTACACTGGATATCACTATCTTCACCCGTCAGCTCGCCACCATGATGAAAGCGGGGGTGCCTTTAGTACAAGGCTTTGAAATTGTTGCAGAAGGTTTAGAAAATCCATCCATGCGCGAGGTTGTGCTTGGAATTAAAGGCGAAGTTGAAGGGGGGAATACTTTTGCCGGAGCCTTACGAAAATACCCACAATATTTCGATAATCTATTCTGCTCTTTGGTCGAATCTGGCGAACAATCTGGTGCTCTGGAAACCATGCTGGATCGTGTCGCGATTTATAAAGAAAAAAGTGAACTGTTGAAGCAAAAGATCAAAAAAGCCATGAAATATCCAGCTACAGTTATTGTAGTAGCTGTGATCGTGACGATTATTTTGATGGTGAAAGTAGTCCCTGTATTCCAAGACTTATTCTCTTCATTTGGTGCTGACTTACCTGCATTTACTAAAATGGTAGTCAATATGTCCGAATGGATGCAGAAATATTGGTTCCTTTTAATTATTGGAATTGGCGTAGTGATTACTGCTTTCCTTGAAGCAAAAAAACGTAGCAAAAAATTTCGCGATTTACTGGATAAAGCTGCGCTCAAAGCACCCATCTTTGGTGATCTGGTCTATAAAGCAATCATTGCCCGTTATAGCCGCACTCTCGCCACCACTTTTGCTGCCGGTGTGCCATTAATTGATGCGCTTGAATCGACTGCTGGTGCAACCAATAACGTGGTCTATGAGGAGGCGGTATTAAAAATCAAGGAAGATGTTGCGACAGGTCAACAGCTTCAATTTGCCATGCGTGTCACCGATAAATTCCCTTCTATGGCCGTACAAATGGTTGCGATTGGTGAAGAATCCGGCGCACTAGATGCTATGCTGGATAAAGTCGCAACCCATTATGAAAATGAAGTCGACAATGCGGTTGATGGTTTAACTTCCATGATGGAGCCCTTGATTATGGCCATTCTTGGTGTCCTTGTTGGTGGCCTTGTTATCGCAATGTACCTTCCAATTTTCCAAATGGGTTCCGTGGTTTAATGCAAGATTTTATTTTATATTTCAGTCAAAACCCAACTGCGCTTTATCTCGCAGTTGGGCTTTTTAGTCTCTGTACTGGTAGCTTTTTAAACGTTGTCATTTACCGTACCCCTAAAATGATGGAACAGGAATGGCGTACAGATTGCCAGCTGTTCTTGCATCCAGATCAGCCCATTATTGATGAGAGCAAAATTACTTTAAGCAAACCAGCTTCAACCTGCCCGAAATGTCAGACTCCTATTCGCTGGTATCAAAATATTCCAGTGATTAGCTGGATCTTATTACGCGGTAAATGTGGCAACTGTCAGAATCCAATCAGTATTCGCTATCCATTTATCGAACTTCTCACAGCTGTTTGTGCATTAATAGTGGTAGCAACATTCGGGCCTACAATACAGATGCTGTTTGGTTTGGTTTTTACCTATGTCTTAATTACCCTCACCTTTATTGATTTCGATACCCAGTTATTACCCGATCGCTATACCCTACCGCTGGCTGCACTCGGCCTGGGTATTAATAGTTATGCGATTTATACGACCCCTAATTCTGCCATCTGGGGATATATCATTGGCTTCTTATGCTTATGGGTGGTGTACTATCTGTTTAAGCTGGTGACCGGCAAGGAAGGTATGGGCTATGGAGATTTCAAACTGTTAGCGGCCCTAGGTGCTTGGATGGGCCCTATGCTTCTACCGTTAATTGTATTATTGTCCTCATTAGTGGGTGCGATTATTGGGATTATCCTGCTTAAAGTCCGTAAAGAAAACCAGCCCTTTGCTTTTGGTCCTTATATTGCCATTGCCGGCTGGATTGCCTTTTTATGGGGTGAGCAGATCATGAAAATTTATTTAGGTCAGTAAAGTGAAATTTGTACTCGGTTTAACTGGTGGAATTGGCAGTGGCAAGTCTGCTGCCAGCCAATGGTTTGAATCTCAAGGGATTGCTGTAGTAGATGCAGATATTGTTGCCCGTGAAGTCGTTGATATCGGTCAACCAGCCCTACAGCAGATTCAGCAAGCTTTTGGCGATTGGTTTTTGCTTGAGGATGGTTCATTGAATCGCCGTGCTTTGCGCGAACATATTTTCCAGTCTCCAGAAGCACGAAAAACGCTGGAAAATATCACCCACCCTGCTATTCGCACTTCAATTATTCAACAGTTGCATGCAGCGCAAAGTCCTTATGCGATTTTAGTTTCTCCTTTATTGTTTGAAACCAATCAGCATGAACTAACACAACATACGTTATTAATTGATGCTGCTATTGAACTGCAAATTCAACGGGCTTCGCAGCGCGATGGACAAAATGTAGAGCAAATTCAGAAGATCATTGCCGCACAAATGCCGCGTGAACAAAAACGCGCTATGGCTGATGATATTGTGCTGAATGATGGTGAGCTGGAGCATCTCTATGCCCATCTCACACCATTGCATGAAAAATATCTTCAGACGGCTACTCAAAATCATTAACCCGAACTCAGTCAGTCTCCAAATAAAAAGCAGCCCTTTTAGGACTACTTTTTTTGTTGTTCCAGTTTTTGACTCAGGCTATCTCGATGCATCAACCAGCGCCAAGGCTGTATGGCACCAATTGCCATACCTACCAAACCAGAGACAATCGCGAGACTTAGAGGTTCATTTAATAACGGTACAGCCAGTATGGCAGCAATGAATGGTGCGAGGGTCACAATACTGCCCGCTTTAAATGCACCTAAACGCTTAATCGCTTCCACATAAGTTAGTGTCGCTACAATCACCACAAAAACACCATGAAAGAGAACTTGGGAAGTCATTTGCCAAGGTTCAGCCGCATCCAGATGTTTGGGGAAGAATAGCAGATAAATTGGCACATAAACGATGGCTGACCAGATCGCCACACTAGCCATAGAATGCCAGGCAGATAGCTTCCATTGACGTAGCAGTACAGTGAACACACCCCACCACATCGCACTGATGAAAAACAGCAGATCGCCTAATCCCAAGGCAACACCAGACTCCCGGAACATCAGCCAGCTCATACTGCCAATCGCAAGCAGCATAATCGCCATACTGATCCAGGTATGTCGGTCAAACCCTTGTTTAAATAATACAAAAGCGGCCACTGCGGTACAGAGTGGAATACAGCCATTCAGAAATACGGCAGCATGAGCTGCAGGCGCATAATGGAAAGCCGTATAAGCAGTCAGGCAATACCCCACCCCACCGATCATGGCTAAGAGAAAGGATTCCTTGCTCCATAAAAAGGCTGTGTCCTTTTTATAAATCAGGACTGGCATCAGAATCAGAAAAGCCAGTAGGAATCGTAATCCCACCAGATCCCAGGCACTAATCCCCCATTGGGCACTTAAGCGCGTGCTTAAGGTAAAACCTCCCCAAATACACATGGTAATTAAGACAAAGGCATAACCTTGCGTTCGGGGAGACATAGACTTCTTCTTTAACAGTATTTATGAATAAACAATAAAAAGGATTTAAGCTTGACGCTGACGACAGGCCTCATAAAGAGCCATACCTGTTGCCACGCTCACATTCAGGCTTTGCAGATTGCCTGCCATCGGAATATAAACCGTCTGGTCACATTGGCTTTGGGTAATTGGACGTAAACCGGTATCTTCCGCACCCATCACCACGCATACACCTGTTCCGGTAAAATCAAATTTCTGGATAGGTAAAGCTTTTTCATCCAGCATCGTACCAACCACACGTACATTAAATTCATCTTTGATTTGACCCAAAGTACGCGCCAGATTGATCACCTGAATAAACTTCACTTTTTCTGCACCACCCGCTGCCACTTTACGTGCAGTTGGCGTCAGGCTTGCTGAACGGTCACGTGGCACAATCACAGCCGCTACCCCCATCGCTGCGGCAGTACGAATACAAGCACCCAAGTTATGTGGATCAGTTACCTGATCGAGTGCTAATAGAAGTACTTGAGAATCTTGCTTCAATAGATCTTCCAGATCCTTTTCATTTAAGGTTGGATGCGGACGAACTGCCGCCACAACGCCTTGGTGAAAAGGCAAACCTGCCAGTTTTTCTAACTTGTCACGACTAGCCTGCTGGACACTGATGCCGAAAGGCTCAGCCAATTCCAGCACACGTTTCAGGCGCTGATCATCACGACCTTTCAGGGTAAAAAGAGTCAAGACACGTTCAGGCTCAAGCTCCAGCAGTGATTCTACTGAATGGACGCCATAATAATACTCAGGTTTAGCCATGAACGACCTCGAAAATAAATTGGGAAATAGGCAGCAAAAGAAAAATCCTGCAAAGCCAACTTCACAGGATTCTGTATCAAGCTTAGTTTAACCGATTCAGAACAAAATTTCTTGATCGGTTACAGCTCATCTGTAAGTCTGTTTAGCCTTCAAAATGGCAAACATAGTCCAGCACGTCATCAGTTTCGATTTTGAAACGGCTATTGCCTGGCACATAGAACGACTGACCAGCACGGAACAGTTCTTTCTCTTCGCTGTCAGCGATTTGCACACGGCATTCACCTGAAATGATTTCCATACGCTCAGGGACATGTGTTTCAAAAGTTAATGCATTTTCTGAAGGTAAAATTACCCCTAAGGTTTTTTTAGTGCCATCTTCAAATTGCACCACATGGCTGATGCATAACCCGCCAAAATACACATTCGATTTTTTAAGTACTGATACATGATCAAACTGAGCTGACATGCCATTTCTCCAGATAAAGCATTTTGTAATATTTTGATTGCTGTAGTTTAAATGTGCACCCGCAACTAATCAATCGAAGTTTATCGGACTTGAATGAAATTATTAGGTGCCCCTGCTTGCCTTGATTCCAGCCTGTTTGAGTGATTTCGGCAGATCTTGGAAAATGCCGTGATTTTTCCCGCTATTTATAAGCAAAATATATTCCGATCTGATTTAATTTAACCTTCAAGCATGTCAGAAAAATGAAAATATCTTTTGTAACTTCAGTGGCCTGATCTTGGTTCCTGTGACACAACATTCAAATAAGCGTGTATTAATCCCTGAAATTTAAGATAGAATGAAATCGATTTATCCTGATTTATAATAACAGCCGCGTTGCTAGACTGAAGCAACTGACATGCTATTTCATTCAAACTTTTCGCAGCCCGGATGCGTTTATGCTGACACATTTAACTCTGATCAATTTTGCTTTGGCCGAGCATCTTGCTATTGATATTGATAAAGGTTTTAACGTTCTTACTGGTGAAACCGGTGCAGGTAAATCCCTGTTACTGGATGCCCTGTCTGCTTGCCTGGGTGAACGAACCGATACCAATTATGTGCGTTATGGCACCGAAAAAGCCGATGTAACAGCGACCTTTAGCTATCAGGAAGACAGCCCTGAAGCAGGCTGGTTAAAAGAGCATGAACTCGATGATGAGTCAGGGGAAATTCATTTACGCCGGGTGATCTTTGCCACTGGACGTAGTAAGGCCTGGATTAATGGCCGTCCTAGCAGCCTGTCTGAACTGAAAGAAATTGGCCGACTACTGGTCCAGCTTTATAGCCAGCATAGCCAGCAGCAACTTCTAGAACCACCTTATCCCAAACACTGGCTGGATCGTTATAGCAATTTTTATGCACCCGCTCAGGAAGTACGTGACGCTTATAGCACCTGGCATAAAAATATTCGCCAGCATCAGGCGGCGCTGGATGCACAAGCAACCCGTAAGCAACGTATGGAAACTCTGGAGCTGCAACTCGAAGAACTGGAAGAAGTCGTCCAAACGGATTATCAGGAAATTGAGCAGGAGTTTGATCGTCTTTCCCATCATGAAGCGATTATGCAGGACTGTGTCTATAGCATGAATGGCCTGGATGAAGGTGAACAGAATATTTCTCAGGAACTGGCTTCAATTTTACGCCGTATGGAATCGCATGCCGGTCGTAGCGAGCAGCTTTCCCAGATTTACACCTCATTGCTGAATGCCCAAAGTGAACTTGAAGATGCGACGGCGACCTTACGCCAGTTTATGGATCGGCAAAGCTTTGATCCGGAACGTATGGAAGAACTGAATTCCAAACTGGAGGTGTTTCACCGTTTAGCACGCAAATACCGCACCCAGCCAGAATTGCTGAAAGAAGAATATGAGGCCTGGCAGGCTGAGCTTGAGCAGCTGCATCAGCTGGAAGACCCGGAAACTCTGGCTGAACAGGTCGAGGTCTCTTATCAGGAGTTTCTAAGCAAAGCTCAACATCTGGATCAGATTCGCCGTGCTGCGGCCGAACCGCTGGCGAAGAAACTGACCGAACAGGTGAAACAGCTTGCCCTACCTGAAGCACATTTTGAATTTAAATTTGAGCCTTTGGAACATCCATCAAGTGAGGGTTTGAGTTTTATCCAGCTTCTGTTTACTGCCAACAAGGGCATTCCAGCCCAACCTCTGGCACGGGTGGCATCAGGCGGTGAATTATCCCGTATCGCCTTGGTGATGCAGGTGATGAATGCAGAAAAAACCGAAGCTGAAGTACTGGTCTTTGATGAAATCGATGTCGGGATCAGTGGCGGAACTGCGGAAATCGTGGGTCGCTTATTGGCTGATCTGGCACAGCATGTACAAATTCTATGTATCACCCATCAGGCGCAGGTGGCTGCACAGTCCGACCAGCATTTACTGGTGAAAAAACGTCAGACTGATCCGGCCAGCAGTACCATTATTAATCTGGAAGAAAGTGAAATTGTACAGGAACTTGCACGTATGACGGGTGGCGTGGAAATTAATGAAACCACCTTGCAGCATGCACGTCAGTTAAGACAGTTAAAGTTTCAGCAAACATAAATCATGCTTCATAAAAAATCCCTGGCTAGTGCAGGGATTTTTTATTAATAGTCTTTTAGTTTAAAACAACTTATAAAAAATTAATAAAAAATAAAGCACTCCGCTTTAAATATAAAATTTAATATTTTCTTCTATTTAATTATTTAGTTTGATTATTAAACAATTAAAAATAGATCTCTTGCGAAAGTCATTATTGCAAGTTTATCCGGTTTACGAGTGCAGCAATTAAGTTAATGCGTAAACCGAATCTTTTCCGTCTATTTCGATAGCGTTCACTTAATATTCTAAATCTTTTCAATTGACTATTAGTGTGTTCGATCAAAACTCGTATTTTTCCAATCATTTTATTGTACTTTTTCTCAACATCAAATAAGGGTAGATTCTTCTTTTTCTTTATCTTAATCAATAACTTAAATCCATCTTACTCTAATCCGTAGTACCCTAAATCGGTCATAACATATTCACAATGTTTGAATTTCTTAACAGTTTTTCTTGCCAATTTAATATCATGCTGACTGCCATTCGATATATCTAGCCCTATGATTTGTTTGCTGTTCGGATGATAGATCACTTGTGCTTTTAGCGTATGGTTCTTCTTTTACCACTGTAAAACTTACTCTGATTTTTTTTCGGACGTTCTATTGAACATTCTGTCGCATCAATAATGACCCAGTTAAAGTGTTCGTCTGCTGTGGTAATGCTTCGTTTTGGCAGAGTAAAACGTCTTGATTTCATCAATGCATCTTCAACCTTGTTAATGGTTCGATTCACATTACTTTCAGCGATATGGTAATTTGCCGCTAATTTCAGTTGAGTGCTGTAGTTCCGTAAGTAATTGAGAGTTAATAACAATTTATCCTCTATAGCTAAAGTATGAGGACGACCTGATTTCTTTTTGAGTGATTCTGCTTTTTCTAAAACCTCTACCATTTCAGTAAAAACTTGTCGAGGTACGCCAACCAAGCGTTTGAATTCAGAATCTGAAAAACGATTTAATTTCTGATATCTCATGAAATTTATATTGAGGTGGTTTTCACTTTCGCAAGAGGTTTAATATATAAACTTATTCCTTCTTAAATTTATTTTATATTCTTAGTCGATAATAAATGAACCCTAGAATTTACCATTCAATAAAATAAAACTGATTTTATTGATTTATTGAAAAAATAAAAAATACCTATTTGTAGTTTTTTTATACTCAGCATCTACAAAGCTAAGTTGTCAGTAGTGCATTTTTGTGGGATAAGTAAATAAAGGAATAGACAATTTGCAGAATTGAAAATCCAGTCTTTTGCCCTGATAAATCATCTACCACGATCACAAACGATATAGACTTTTGGAGAGCCGCTCAGGTGACTAAACAATATCTGACTCATCGTTGTCTGATTGCGCCACCCCATGCAAGTGACGATTTTTTTGCCCACACGGTCATTTATCTGGCCCGTCATGATGAAGATGGCGCTCAAGGGATCATTATTAACCGCCCTGCTGGCATTCAAATTAAAGAATTGCTGAATGATCTGGATATTGAAGCGGATAATGTCAATCCCCATGAAGTGTTGCAAGGTGGACCTTTGCGACCAGAGGCTGGTTTTGTCCTGCATACCGGTCAGCCGACCTGGCATTCCTCTATAGCTGTGGGTGAAAATGTTTGTATTACCACATCTAAAGATATTCTGGATGCGATTGCGCATAATGAAGGTGTAGGCCGCTATCAGATCGCATTGGGTTATGCCAGCTGGGGCAAACATCAGCTTGAAGAAGAGATTGCCCGGGGTGACTGGCTAATCTGTGAATCCGATATGGACCTGATTTTTAACTTACCTTATAACGACCGCTGGGATGCTGCCTATAAAAAAATGGGCGTAGACCGAACCTGGTTATCTTCCGAGATTGGACATGCCTGATGTAAACGCGCCAAACACTATTATGGCGTTTGATTTTGGTACACAGAAAATGGGAATGGCAGTCGGTCAATCCCTGATTGAAAGTGCCAATCCCCTCCCTTTATTTCCCATGAAAGATGGGATCCCGAACTGGGATGAGTTACTGAAAATCGTAAAAAGCCATCAGCCAGGCTTATTTTTAGTTGGTCTGCCACTGAATATGGATGATAGTGAATCTGAACTGTCGACACGGGCACGTAAATTTGCCCGCCGTTTACGTCATCAGACCAATATTGAAACCTTGATGGTGGATGAACGCCTGACCACTCGTGAAGCACGGGATGAACTGGATCATTATCAGGCTCAAGGTCGCGGCAAAAAATTGTCAGCGGACAGTATTGCTGCTGCCCTCTTGATTGAAAGCTGGTATCGGCATCCGGTTGGACTACAACCTTAAATTTCTTTTTGAATATCAGCCATAGCATCTTTCGAGATGCTATTTTTTTTGAATTAAAGAATCTCTTTTTTAGTTCATTGGGATACTTTCAATCTAAAAGAATAGAGTGCCTTTATCAATCATTTTTTAATCATAAAACAATGACCAAAGAAATTTCCTCATCCTCACTTTCTCCCCTGAGGGAGAAAGAATTTTAAATACTAATGAACTAATATTTTTTGTTTTATCAAAGATAATTTAATTAAGGAAAAAAATAACGAAAAGTCAGGTTAATTCTGGGTTCCAAAACCCGAG
The DNA here is from genome assembly GCF_000804305.1 of Acinetobacter sp. YZS-X1-1. Taxonomy (NCBI): domain Bacteria; kingdom Pseudomonadati; phylum Pseudomonadota; class Gammaproteobacteria; order Moraxellales; family Moraxellaceae; genus Acinetobacter; species Acinetobacter sp. YZS-X1-1. The sequence goes on from NZ_JWHB01000001.1 coordinate 185,000, forward strand.
TCGTTTTCCGGATACAATGTTTCCAGTAGTGTTGAGTCTGTCCACGCATCACAATCAATTGACCACTTTGCAAAAGCAGATCTACTGTTTTATTTTCTGTCTTATGTTTAAAGCTCATCTTGCGGGTTGCACCCAGACTGAGGGATGCAATCAAATTTTCTTGGGATGTCCCCTGATATAAAGCCGCTTCATCATCACTATGCCAGCCCAGACCCTGCGAACCATCTTCATATAAATTAGCCAGACAGGAATTAAAGGAATGACCCACCAATTTCTCAATATGCTGCTTTAACCGAAATAGCCCCGGTGTCCAGATATGAGCTTGTTTGAAACTTCCGGAATAATGATATTGATAGTGTTCATCGCCATACCAGACGACTTTTCGCCCAGTGACGTAGTGCTTGCCAAATAAAGTGACTTCATCCGCTTGCCAGGCCAGATGAGCTAGAAAATGCTGTAAATATTGCTGGCTCTGCTGCTCATTTAAAATCTGGCCATAATCCTCTACCACCCCATCAAAGGGTAATAAATTCATTTGAGGTTCTGGCGCAAACAGGTCCAAAGTCATTTTAAAATCAGTCTAAAAATTTCAGTATCTTGCTGAAAAGATTGGGACTTATCCAGAAAAATTACAATCCAATTTCACAAATAAATACAACATTTACTCTTGTGAGCACCTCTATTCCTGCCTAGACTAAATTCAACTTTGACAATAAAAATAATTGCTTATGAATTTATGGCAGCTGTTTTTAAAACTTCGTCCCTTTGTCAGCCCTTATCGGCTTTTGGTGATTGCGACCCTCATTCTGACCCTGATTGGTTCCTTTACTGCTCAGGTCAATGCACTGACCCTGCAATATGCAGTCGACAGTATCAATGCTTTGCTGGAACAAGGACAAGGGCTGGATGAAGGCTGGCATATACTGATTACTATCTCTGTCATTTTACTTGGTAAAGAGGTGGTGAATGCACTGGTACAGTTTGGGCAGAAGTTTTATGGAGAAAAGCTGCGGATTTTTATTTCCCAAGATCTGGCTCAAGGCATTATTGAAAAGTTTTTAAAATACCGGCTGGCATTTTTTAATCAGGATAATAATCAGGCTGGAAAATTACAGACCCGGATTGACCGCGGAATTGGCTCCCTCACCCGATTGGTACAGATCTTTTTCATTGATATTTTTCCTCTATTTACCAGTGCAATTGTCGCGCTAGGACTGATGTACTATGCCAATTTTTATGTCGGACTGGTCGCTACAGCGATTGTACCGATCTACTTCTGGCTCACCTATAAACAGGCACAAAAACTCGGTGGATGGCGCCGTAGTCTGAGAGATGGCCGGGAAAAAAAGAGCCAGGGCATTCTCAGCATCATCAATTCAATTACAGTCATCAAATCCTTTAACCGGGAATCGATTGAATCAGACAAGCAGCTGAGCTTGCAGCGTGAACTGACCGATAACCAGATGAAAACCCGGCAGACCAGCTTCCTGTTTGATGGTCTGAAAACCTTTATTGAACAAATCGGCATAGTGCTGATTATTATTCTGACTTCCTATTTTGTACTGGATGGCCAGATGAGTATCGGCATGATCATGTACCATGTGCTGCTCTTTAATAACGTCTCTGCCCCGATTCGCTCGTTGCACCGGATTTATGATGAAGTGAATGATGCCATGATCTATTCAGAAAGCTTCTTTAATATTCTGGAAGCGGATGCCGAAATTGAGCAAAGCGGACAGAAAAAACCACCTGTCCAAGGCCGATTTGAGTTAAGTGGCGTGAATTTTTATTATCCGAATGGGCATCATGCCTTAAAGGATATCAATATGGAAATCCGTCCCAATACCATTACCGCACTGGTAGGGTTATCTGGTGCTGGTAAATCAACCTTGATCAGTCTGCTCGATAAATTTTATGAACCACAGGAAGGCCAGATCAAGCTGGATGGGATCGACTTAAAAGATTATGACACTCAATATCTGCGTGATCATATCGGATTGGTGCTACAAAAAAACCATATTTTTCAGGGCACGATTTTTGACAATATCCGTTATGGTAAAACCAATGCCAGTATGGAGGAGGTGATTGCAGCTGCTCAAAAAGCCTCGATTCATGAACAGATTTTACAGCTACCGGATAGCTATGATTCCGATGCCCTGCAACTGTCCGGCGGTCAGCAACAGCGGATTGCCATCGCACGGATGTTCCTGAAAAACCCGCCGATTATTTTTCTGGACGAGCCGACGGCGAGTCTGGATGCCATTGCGACAGAACAGATCAAACAAAGTCTGGATCAGATCAAGCAAGGCCGTACCGTGATTATTATTTCGCATAGCCTGTCTCAAATTATTGATGCAGACTATACCTATGTGATGAAAGAAGGTTGTATTGCCGAACACGGTGAACATGACGCGCTTTATCATCAGGACGGCGTATATAAGGAAATTTTTGATGCGATGGCCAAGAGCCTGAATATTGAAAAAATTGCCAAGACTTTTGAAGATGATGCAGAGGAAGAAACGCATAGTTAGCTCTTCATTCAACTATCCCTAAAAAAGAAAAGCGGTCTTTAAAGACCGCTTAAAATCAAAATATCATGATCCAGATTTAAAAATGCACAATCCATTCACCCCTGATATAACGATAATCGTAATTCGGACCATAGAACGAAGCACTGCGGTTATATCCGGCATTCATCCGCAGAAATTGCGAGCCACGAACAGGACTTTGTAGGTTAAGTTCGAATAGCCGGGTAGACTGGCTCGGATCCTGATTAATTTTTTCTCGACCAAAGCCTGCCGTTAAGCCTGCAGACCAGCCAGCGAAGCGCTGACGCCAACCGAGAGCGAGCATCGATTCTTGATAATCTTCTGGGTTGAAGTACTCTCTACCCACATCTTCTTCACTGCTGCGATACATACGATAACGAGCCTGAAGCATTAGACCTAGATCTAGTGAAGGCTGATAAATCAGTCTAAGGCGGCCATGATCACGGCGGTTATCATCCGAGAAAAACTGTGTTCCCGCTAACCCCACGAGAGTGACATGTTCACCTAGACCCTGATTCAGTGCTGCACCAACAAAAGTAAAATTCGTTCCTGCATCAAGTGCAGGCTGGGTTTCAACCCAGTCACGATTGGCAAAAAGTTCTACTGCTGTCTTTTCTGCAAGTGCGGTACGGTAACTGCCATCAAAGGTCAATAAAGTATGATCACCTTGCTCAAATAATCCTGCTTCCAGCGTCCAGCCATTGGCTGTAGCGGACTCAATATCACGCCCAATAAATGAGATCTTCTGACCATCGCGTTTCCAGTCATCTGCCCTATATTGATAGGCACTACCACGGATACCCACATAATGATCGGCATCTTTATATTGAGGCAAGAATTCCGCTGATAATTTACGAGTCTGAAAGCCTTCACTATCGTCACTTAAAAAGAATTCCGTTCCAGCTGCTCGTTCACTTGCTGTCTGATCTTCATTTAATCCATTGGCCAGGCTGCCAGCACTCAAACTCACGAGCAGAGGAACACATACATATCCGATTTTCATAGTATTCATTTCGTTCCCCAGGTTTTTCGTGTTCTCAATACTTCATCCATATAGCCTAAAATACTGGCAGGTTGAAGCAGGAAGCTATAGGCCAATACATACAGTAAAAAGCCACTGAAGTTTTTGCGGACCTTAAGCTCCAGATCATTAAACATTCTGCGTTCAATCGAATAATTTAAGAAGCCCAACAGGAATGCCATTGGCAATAACACCAAGGTCATGATTCCGACAATCCAGTAATGTCCGAAACATGCCAGAATGATTCCTAGAATAAAGCCAAAGGTAAAGGCAATATCCAGCCACGGGAAAAACAGGTTCCAGTAAATAAAAAATGTAGATAGTCTTGGCTTGATTAAAATACTGGGATGTTTAATGAATGCCTCAATCATGCCACGAGCCCAACGCTGACGTTGTTTAACAAACACTTTAAGCGTCGTCGGTGCATTGGTAAACAGGCAGGCATCCTCACAATGACCAATCCGATAACCTGCATTTAACAAGGCCCAGGTCAGCACAATATCTTCACCTACACATTCAGGCCAGCCGCCGACTTCAATCAGGGCATTACGGTCATAAATAGAGAAAGCACCTTGCGCTACCAGAGTTCCCTGATAGAGAGATTGCAGGCGTTTGGTTGCCGAGATACCCAGAAAATAATCCCATTCCTGAGTTTTGGTCAGCAAATTAGTACGTGAGTTACGTACCAGAATTTTACCCGCAACCGCACGTGTATTTGGAGGATCTGCCACATAGCGTTCAACAATATTGATCAAGGCAACACGATCGAGATAGGAATCCGCATCGACGGTAATCACCAAATCATGTTCGGCAAGTTTCAAGCCTTCATTTAAGGCATGCGCCTTCCCTGCATTTTGCTTTAAATCCAGTAAAGTCAGCCAGGGAAATCTTGATTCTGCTTTGCGGACAATCTCTGCGGTTTCATCCTGAGAACCATCATTGATCACAATAACCTGTAATTTTCCCGGATATTTTTGCTGGTTAATACTGACCAAAGTGTCTTCAATTGACGCGGCTTCATTGTAAGCAGCCACCAACATGGTAATCCCTGGATAAACTGCTAATGGCTGGCGTTTAGGGCGTCTGTCCATCATCAGGCTTAATGCCGCAAATGAGTTCATAAATCCTGGAATAATAGCAATACCATAAATCAGAGAAATAGCCCAAAAGTAACCAACATAAGTGCTCAAATCATGCAACCAGTCCTGAGCAATCCAGATGGAAAATACGGTTCAAAAATACGCACCCATTAACGCGATCACAAACTTTAACTGCACAGAAAAGTAAATTCGGGAAGCTTCTCTTTGACTTTCATCAATGATCATGAATTTTATCTTAAATGTATAATTTCACTGAGTAAATGAAAGCAGGGTTAGGTTTAGACCAGAAGTATGTGACTGATAACAAAAGAGCTTCGTTTTTCTTTCTTATCTATTGGTTTGATGAGCACATGAAAAAATCTTTTCACTTTCTGAAAATAATTCCATTTTCATAAATCAACCTGCATTTTGCTAAATTACATACAAATTTTGTATGTTTTTTGATAAACAGTTCACATTTCTTTTAATTAAATTTATAACGCTTATTAGTAATTGTTATTTATGTGATTTTTCTCATAGTAATATTAGGGAACGCCTATCCTGTCTAGCTTTCCCAATATCAAGAGCATATTTTTGAAATAAAAAAAGCCTGCACAATGCAAGCTTTTTATCATTATTTAGGTTTGCTTAACGCTGAAATTTTTGTTCAATTTCTTCAACACTGCTATGACGCACATCCAGGCCCTTGACCATATAAATAACCTGTTCCGAAATATTACGTGCATGATCTCCAATGCGTTCCAGTGAGCGTAGCACCCAAAGCACATTGATCACCCGACTAATATGCCGTGGATCTTCAATCATATAAGTCATTAAGGTACGGGTAGCGGACTGATATTCCCGGTCAATGTCAGCATCTGCCTGCATCACGCGTAGCGCTTGGTCTACATCCAGACGGGCAAAGGCATCCAATGCATCATGAATCATCACCCGAACCTGATTACCAATATGTCGGGTTTCCATATAACCGCGTGGTGAACCACCCTCTTCACACAAAGTCTGGGCAATACGGGCAATTTTCGATGCTTCATCTCCAATCCGTTCCAGATCGGTATTGGCCTTGGACATGGCAAGCACCATACGCAGATCAATGGCAGCGGGATGACGGCGAGCCAAAATCAGGGTGAGCGCCTCATCAATTTCACTTTCCAAGCGGTTCACAGTATTGTCCTGAAACTGCACATCGACCGCCATTGCAGCATCTGTATCCAGCAGCGCATGAATGGCATTGGCTACCTGCTGTTCTACCATGCCACCCATGGTCATGAACTTGGTATTTACATCCTGCAATTCTTCATTGAATTGCGAAGAAATGTGATGACTGAGCACAGGATTATTGGGACTCAAGGAAATCTACTCCTGAACAGGAAAAGGCAAAAATACATCATGAACTGTGATTAAAGCATGACTATCATGAAAGTTTGATGACAACTTGTTAGCCTTCTTTAAGAACGGTCATATTCAATGAGCCAGGCATTCATCTCTGCCAGTTCCTTTTCTGTCAATTGTCCTACTGAAGCCTGTAATTGCAGTACATGCAGCAAATAATCATATTTGGCATTCAGATAATCGGTCTTGGCAGAGAAGGCATTGCGCTGCGCCAGTAATACATCCACCATGGTTTTTAAACCTTCCTGATATTGAGCTCTGGAAGCTTGAGAAACGATATCTGAAGACTGCATCGCTGCTTTACGTGCATTCAGTTTAGCCTCATCCGTTTCTACCTGCAGATAAGACTGTTTGACATCGGTGTTGGCTTTGCGAATGGCGGCATCCAGTTGGGCCTCACTTCTCTGTACATTCACGCCCGCCTGACGAATACTTTTTTGGGTTCGGCCACCGGTAAACAGATTCCAGTTAATCTCGACACCAATCTGGTCAAAATCCCCATTGGTTGATAACACTGTTTCAGGGGTCTGCTTTAAATAGCCATAGGTTCCAACGGCTTCAACCTGAGGATAGAGAGCCGCCTGCTCCACCCGTTTGGCATCTTCAGAATAGCGTTTCTGCAAACGTGCCTGCAAAATTTCCAGATTCTGGTTTTGTGCCAGTTCGGTCCAGGAACCGATATTACTCGGAACAGGTTTCTGGAACTGGAAATCCTCACGCAGAACCGCCAGATTTTCCTGATAAGGTCCAATCAACTGAGCCAACTGTTCCTGAGCTAGAACCAACTGCACCTGTGTAGAAATCCGGTTAGCTTGCGCACTCTGATATTGGGCATTGGCTTCACTGACATCACTTCTCGCCACGAGCCCTTCTCGAAGTTTGGCATTCATCATCCTTAACTGTTCTGATAAAGCCTGCTCTTCTTGCAGATAAGCCGTAGTTAAAGACTGCTGACGTAAAACATTAAAATAGGCTTCTGCCACCTGCAAAATATGCTGCTGCTTTTGCAGACGCAAATTAACTTCGCTGAGTTCTACTGAGGTTTTGACCTGCTTATAACCTTGCCAGGCATCCCAACGAAATAGTGGCTGACGTGCAGTGACTGCAATCTGACGTGTGGTCGTACTCGAACCTTGTAATTCCCCAAATTCAACAGGCAAGCCTTCTATCGATGAATTATCAGCAGACTGGTTTTTACGGGTCACATTTCCAGATAAAGTCACAGTCGGCAATAAATTTCCGCTGGCAATGCCCAGATTGAGCTGATCCGACTGGTATTGCAACAGATTCGCCTGCCAGTTCGGATCATTCTGCTGGGCACGCTGATAAGCTTCGAGCAGATCCAGCGCAAACAGTGTGGGACTGGCCCCCAATAAACAGGCACTGACGATGAGTTTTAATTTCATTTTATAGTTTTCACCCCTACAGCCATTTAAATCATCAGATTAAGGCGCTTTAAACCCAGCAATACTAAAGATTTCTTTTGATTTTTTACGTATGACTTTTATTACTTTTCTCTTATAGATCCACGATTTTATTCAATATTCCTCCTACTTTCCCCATCCTGCATCCTAGCTTAACAAAGCCATTCACAATACTACACATAGAACTTGAATTAGATCTATACAATATAGCTCCCAGTAAGGCAGTTATTTCTGATTTCATCTATATAGAGTCCTGAAGCATAGTGTTAACGCGAATTCATTCGATATTCAAAGTTTGTTTTGTTTTCAGCAGTTTGCTGTTCGTAGGCGGATGCCAGCAATCCTCAGAACCGCAGGTTGAAATGGAACAGGCCGAGGTTAAAACCGTTCAATCTCCCGCGAACGATTTCACCCTCATGTGTGAAAATATTGAAAAAAACATGTCCCAGATTAATGAACAGCGCACCACTTTTGCACTGGAACAGATTAATCAGGATCTTAAAGTGTGTCTGCCGCTCATGGAACTGGCCGAGCAGAAACACCTGATGCAGCGTTCTACTGAAATGTATCAACGCTTCCTGCATGTGGAACGTACCGAATTCCAGCAACGTGCTTTCGAGCAATATGCCTTGGAAATGGCTCAACATCCCACCATTCAGCAAAGCCACTTTGAACAGTTAACTACGCGTGACCAGTATTTATTGAAGCATAAAGGTCAGGCCTATGTAGAACTGCTGGATCAGGGCAATGGCACGCTGCAATATCGTCGTAGCCCGGAATACTTGGCGCGTATCTTTGCACCGTATTTACCGGCTGCCGAAAAGGTATTTATTGAAAATCTGGCTGAGCAGAATATGGAACCGGTCTTGGTCGAAAAACGTTTGCAGCTTGAAGCCGCCAATATTGCCGCTCGCGCTCTGTTCTGGGAAGATTATCTGCAAACCTATCCGAAAAGCAGCTATCAGCGTGATGCCGAATATCTGCTGAAACAATATACTTATTTCCTGTTTAGAGGCAGCGAGCAATCACCAATCTCTGAAGATTATCGTGATCGTTATTCGGTAGAAACCAGCCATCTGGAAACTATTATCGGTCTGGCGCGTGGTCAGAAATCCAAGTTATCGACACAGGCACAATTATTTTTAGAGTTTCTGGACATGAATCCTGAACAGCGTCAGCGTGCCTTAGCTGCGGATTATCGTAACCGTTCCAGCACTGAACAGATTTTATATTATGCCCAAGTCACCCCACCCTCACAGAACTACGGTAAAGACTGTTTTAAGGATGCCATCTGTCTTTAAAACAATCTTTTCTTAAAAATCGATGAGATAGCCAAAAATCAGCATCCTCTTCCAATTTAAAGCTACTTTTTAAATACCAACTAAGCTAAGATTTAGCCTCGCTTGACGGAGCGCGAGTAATAACTCGCTGAGATCACTTAAATCAGCCTTTTCGGCCATTTGATAGTGAGTACCGTTGAACCTGATCAGGTTAATACCTGCGTAGGAATCAAGCCATCTAAAAACGACTACCCTTGTTTTATCTACTCCCTGATAATTCTGTCCACGTTTTTGGTCGTGCTTGATTCGTTGATGTCATTCATAAGGATCATTGCAATGAGCCAGTTAACGAATCTTTCTTCTGAAACTCCCCTTACTCCACACGAACAGGAAGCGCGTGATCTGACCCGCATTCTGCCGGCTTCCCGTAAAGTCTATCTGCAAGGTTCACGTCCTGATATTCAGGTACCCATGCGGGAAATTTCTCTTAGCGAAACCCCGACTGGCCTAGGTGGTGAATATAATGCACCGCTGATGGTCTATGACACTTCAGGGGTTTATACCGATCCAAACGTTGAAATTGATCTGAATAAAGGCCTGCCAAATCTACGTGAAGGCTGGATTGAACAGCGTAATGACACAGAAATGCTGGACGATTTAAGCTCTGAGTTCGGTCGCCAACGCTTACGTGATATCCGTACTGCCAACATCCGCTTTGCCCATATTCAGAAACCACGCCGGGCTAAACATGGCCAGAATGTGACCCAGATGCATTATGCCAAACAGGGCATTATTACGCCGGAAATGGAATATATCGCGATCCGGGAAAACCTGCGTCAGCTGGAAGGTACCGATATGCGCCAGCATCCGGGACAGAATTTTGGTGCCAAAAATTTACAGGAAATCACGCCTGAATTTGTCCGTCAGGAAGTAGCTGCAGGCCGTGCCATTATTCCTGCCAATATCAATCACCCTGAACTGGAACCAATGATTATTGGTCGCAATTTCCTGGTAAAAATTAATGCCAATATCGGAAACTCTGCGCTGGGTTCAAGTATTGAAGAAGAAGTGTCAAAAATGACCTGGGCCACCCGCTGGGGTGCCGACACCATTATGGATCTGTCGACTGGTCAAAACATCCATGAAACCCGTGAATGGATTATCCGTAACTCACCAGTGCCAATTGGTACAGTCCCAATTTATCAGGCTCTAGAAAAAGTCAACGGTGTAGCTGAAGACCTGACTTGGGAAATATTTAAAGATACCTTGATTGAACAGGCTGAACAGGGCGTGGATTACTTCACGATTCATGCCGGTGTGTTATTGCGTTATGTACCGCTGACCGCAAATCGTCTGACTGGTATTGTGTCACGTGGTGGTTCGATCATGGCACAGTGGTGTCTGGCACATCATCAGGAAAACTTCCTTTATACCCATTTCGATGAAATCTGCGAAATCATGAAAGCCTATGATGTGTCTTTCAGCCTCGGGGATGGCTTACGTCCGGGCTGTATTCAGGATGCCAATGACGAAGCACAATTTGCTGAACTGCGCACTTTGGGTGAACTAACGCATCGTGCCTGGGAACATGATGTTCAGGTGATGATCGAAGGTCCGGGGCATGTACCGATGCATATGATCAAGGAAAATATGGATCTGCAGCTGGAAGTCTGTAAGGAAGCACCTTTCTATACACTTGGGCCATTAACCACAGATATCGCACCGGGTTATGACCACATTACTTCGGCGATTGGTGCCGCGATGATTGGCTGGTACGGTACTGCGATGCTTTGCTACGTGACACCGAAAGAACATTTAGGCTTGCCGAACAAGAAAGATGTGAAAGACGGCATCATTACCTACAAGATTGCCGCACATGCTGCCGACTTGGCCAAGGGTCATCCAGGTGCTCAAGCCCGTGACAATGCCCTGTCTAAAGCCCGTTTTGAGTTCCGCTGGGAAGACCAGTTTAACCTGAGCCTGGATCCGGACACAGCACGCAGCATGCATGATGAAACCATGCCAAAAGCGGCGCATAAATCAGCTCACTTCTGCTCGATGTGCGGACCGAAGTTCTGTTCAATGAAAATCACGCAAAATGTGCGGGATTATGCCAGCCAGTTATCTGCTGATGAGACCCCGGCTGTAACGCAGGCAGAGATTGAAGCCGGCCTCAACCAGATGAAAAACGATTTCCACAACTCTGGTCAAAAATTGTACCACAAGGTGTAAAACTGTAAAAAAAAACAGTTGTTTTCATAAAAATCTCAGATAGGATGAAAAAAATGAGTTATTTCATCCTTTTCTGAGTTATGAATATTATTAAACAAGCCTCTTATAATAAAAAAGATTTTAGGATAGAGGCCCGTGAGTTTTTATATCGGGGATTTATTCAGGTGGAAAAAGTCACGTTACGTCACCGTGTCTTCCATCAGGAATCTTATACACCTGCATTGCAGCGTGAGCTCATCCATCGTCCTGAAGCCGCTGGGGTACTGCTGTATAACGATCAACAGCAAAAATTCGGCTTGATTGAACAGTTCCGTATTGGGGGATTGGATGATCAGGATACGCCATGGCAACTAGAAGTCATTGCCGGTGTACTGGATGGCGATGAAACGCCTGAGACCTGTATTCGCCGCGAAGCTTTCGAAGAATCAGGCTGCACTGTTGATTCCTTGCAGCATCTTTTCAGCTTCTATCCGTCTGCCGGTGCCTGCTCGGAACTGTTTCATCTTTATGTCGCCCAGACTGAACTGCCTGAAAAAGGCGGTATTTTTGGTATGCCGGATGAAGGGGAAAATATCCAGCTGCACATTCTGGATTATGCCGATATTCCGACCCTGCTGAGTAATGGTCGCCTCAGAAATGCGCCTGTGATTATGGCGCTACAATGGCTACAACAGCATCAACAGGCTGTCCCGTCAGGTTTAAGGGGGCAGACATGACATCGGAACAATTCAATCCTGCATCGCCACAAAAATGGACCATTATCCAGATTTCTGACACCCACTTGATGGATCAGCCCAATCTGGAATTCGCGAATATGAATCCCGAGCAGAGTTTCCATGAAGTCATGCAGCATATTCAACACAATTTTCCAGAAATGGATGCACTCGTACATACTGGTGATCTGGCACAGGTGCCGTTCGCACAAACCTATACGCGTTATTTAGAATATATCCAGTCTTGCCAGGTGCCCTATTACCAGATTCCGGGCAATCATGATGACATCAAGGTCTTTCCTTTTTATCAGGATCGAGATCAGGCTCATGCGATTCATTTTGGCAACTGGACCCTGATTTTACTGAATAGTGCAGTCCAGGATCGGATAGATGGTTGGGTAGAACAGGCTCAACTGGAACAGCTGGATCAATTATTGCTTGAATATCGTAATCAGCATGTAGTTGTGGCTTGCCATCATCATCCTTTTGCGATGAAGTCGCACTGGATTGACCAGCACCGGCTAAAGAATGCCGAAGATCTAAAAGATGTACTGGCCCGGCACCAGAATGTGAAGCTGGTTCTGTTTGGTCATGTACATCAGGATTCTTGCAATGAATGGCATGGTATCCAGTTTTTATCGACGCCATCGACCAGCGTACAGTTCAAACCCAAGAGTGACGAATTCGCGCTAGACCAGGCAGCACCTGGCTATCGTGTATTACATTTGAAACAAAATGGGGAGTTCGATACACATATCGAACGTGTGACCTTAAGCCAGCAAAATATTAATACCGAAATTTCAGGTTATTAACTTTGCATTTTATTTTTTTTGAATTACTTTATTGCAACCAAAGGAAATGTGATATCTATAATCCAGACATCAAAGACTATCAAAAAGCATAAAAAGTCTATATGATGACGACCCCCGTAGGAGGATAATCTTTCTACAGGGTGGATAAAAATTGCATATCACCATATTTTTTGCGTATTACATACGCATATGATGAGGAATGCCCTAAATGGCGAATGACAACCAAAATCAAGTCTTAGACGAACAAACTGATGTTGTAGAGGAAAAACCTATAAAACGTGTGCGCAAATCTAAGCCGAAAACGACTGAGGGTGGTTCTACTGCTAGCTTATTTGGTATTGAACCTTATCAACCTAAAAAAAATGAAGAATACATGTCTGAAGGGCAGCTTGAACACTTCCGCCAAATTTTGATGGCATGGAAAGCTGAACTGATGTCAGAAGTTGATCGTACTTTAAATACGATGCAAGACGAAAACACCGCGCTCCCTGATGTAAACGACCGTGCGACTCAGGAAGAAGAATTTGCCATCGAACTTCGTACTCGTGACCGTGAACGTAAACTGATCCGCAAAATCGAGCAATCTATCGAAGCAATTAAAAATGATGACTACGGTTTCTGTGAAACTTGTGGTATCGAGATTGGTCTGCGCCGTCTAGAAGCACGTCCAACTGCAACTTTATGTATCGACTGCAAGACTTTGGCAGAGATCAAAGAGAAGCAAAATAACGGTTAAGCATGTCTTTAAGTAATCCCTCCCTGACCCTCCCTTTATCAAAGGGAGGGAAAGCTGAAGAGAATTACGTGGGCCGGTTCGCACCATCGCCAACCGGCCCTTTGCATTTTGGTTCCCTCATTACCGCAGTCGCTAGTTACTGCGATGCCAAAGCCCATCAGGGGCGCTGGCTAGTCCGTATTGAAGATACAGACATCCCGCGAATTTATCCCGGCAGCGAAGAACATATTCTACGTGCAATGGATGCTTTTGAATTCGAGCCATATGGCGAAATCATCTACCAGAAAGAGCGTCTGGATATTTACGAAAATGTCATTCAGCAACTGCGCCAGCAGGGTCTGGTTTATGCCTGTCAATGTACCCGCAAAATGCTGGGCTCCAATCATATTTACCAAGACACCTGTCGTGACTTAGGTCTGTCTTTTGAACATCAAGCAATTCGGGTCAAGGTTGAAGATGCTGAAATCTGTTTTGAAGACCGTCTGCAAGGTCAACACTGTTCACAGTTAAAAAAGGACTTGGGTGACTTTGTACTGAAACGCCGTGATGGCATCTTCAATTATCAGTTGGCAGTCGTAGTCGATGACTATCTGCAAGGCATGACCCATGTAGTTCGCGGTGCAGATCTTTTAGATAATACCGAACGTCAGATTTATCTGGGTCAATTATTGGATTATCCGCGTTTAAGCTATATGCATTTACCACTGGCAATGAATGATCAGGGCCAGAAACTGTCCAAACAAAACTTGGCGCAAGCACTGGATCTTGATCAGGCTCCCCTGCTCTTGCAACAAGCACTTCAAGCCCTATGTCAGGTGCCCGTAGAACTGGATCGCCCTGCTCGTATGCTCAAACAAGCCGTCGCACAATGGGACATCTCCCGAATCCCGCATACAACTGAACTACAAGGTCACTATTTATAAAAACGGGTTTTCACTTAAGCTAAAAGCAATAACAAAGGCGAGTGAGAACCATAACAATGTTTTTTATTTTTGGTGTAGGACCGAAAACTAAGGTCATTGCGAAAAGTCAGTTTCTTTGTCCAGTCTGCCGAACCCGTTCTGGGTATGAACTAAAACAGCAGCGTAATTATTTTTCTTTATTTTTTATTCCGCTGATTCCACTTTCCAAGGCAAAAAGTACTTTTGTGCGTTGCCTGAATTGTGGAACTGTCATGCCGAGCACAGTACTTGACCATGCTCAGCCTGATCCACAGCGCTCGTCTAATCTAGAAGCTTGATTCTTCCCGACTTGGATTAACTTGTTGAGTCGTCGAATCAATTTTCAGAATCAAACTGATCATCACCGCACAGACAATTAGTGATGAACCGCCATAACTAATAAATGGCAGGGTCAAACCTTTGGTTGGCAATAGGCCCATATTCATACCAGCGTTTACCAGAATCTGTAACAGGAAAATGATACTGATCCCATAAGCCAGATAACCTGCGCGCAAGTATTGATGCTGCAAGGCACGATGTCCAATCCGGATACAGCAGACCATCACGGTAAAGGACAGAATCAGAATGGTAGAAATACCCAAGAAACCAAATTCTTCCCCTAAGATCGCCAACATAAAGTCAGTATGCGCTTCAGGAAGATATGACATTTTCTGGATACTGTGGCCTAGCCCTACTCCCGTCCATTCGCCACGACCAAACGCCATCAAGGCATTGGAAAGCTGATAACCGGTACCGAGCGGATCTTCCCAAGGATTCGAGAAAGACAGTAAACGTTGTAAACGATAAGGTTCCAGAGCAATTGCGGCGGCAAACGCACCTAATAAGGTAATAAAAGCGACACCGAACTGAATCCAAGGAGCACCTGCCAGGAAGAATACACCGAGCATAGTCAGGGTAATTACCACCGTTGCACCCAAGTCAGGCTCAAGAATAATCAGACCAACGGTTGCACCCATGATGGCGCTTAAACGTACCAAGCCCTTGATATTATTACGAACCTCTTCAGCACGGCGCACGACGTAGTCAGCGGTAAAAATCGCCATCATGACCTTGGCGACTTCCGAAGCCTGCAAGGTAAAACCGGCTACCCGAATCCAGCGCTTGGAGCCGTTTACCTCAGTCCCGACAAAGAGTACGGCGACCAGCAAAACAATAGTAATAATCCATAAAAAGAAGGTGTTATTGAACCAGACTTTTAATGGAACTTTATAAGCTAGAAAGGCTGCACCCGCCGCAACCAGAATCGAGATCGCATGTCGGGTTACATAGTGGAAAGCATTTTCATGCATCCGTTCCGCATAAGGCATCGAAGCCGATGCCACCATGATCGAACCGATGCACAGCAAAGCCAGTACACAAAAAATCAGCACATTACGCGGATTAACTTCAGCGGGCAGCTTAGGTACCCACTGCTGATAAAATTGATTAATTTTATTGATCGCAGTCTGAGCAAACTCAGCCATATCACGAATCCTTGTTATTCTTAATTGAGTTCATTCACATAGGCCACAAACTTGCGACCACGTTCCGGATAACCGGAGAACATGTCAAAACTTGCACATGCAGGAGACAATAACACGACATCATGTGCCTGAGTGCGCTTCTGGCAAATTTCTACTGCTTCCTGCAAGCTTTCCGCATGAATCAATTCAGTCGTACCCGCAATCGCTTCTTCAATAATTGGGCGATCCACACCAATCAATACGGCTACTTTTGCATACTTAGATAATGAGTCACGTAAAGCAGTAAAGTCCTGGCCTTTACCTTGACCGCCAAGAATAATAGCAACCTTGCCACCTTGAGCTTCGATCGCCATGCCCAGACCATCAAGTGCTGCCAGTGTTGCACCAATGTTGGTTCCTTTGGAGTCATTATAATAACGTACCCCATTGACTTCTTTAACGAATTCACAGCGGTGTTCCAGACCTTTAAAGGTTTTTAAAGTGTTCAGCATAATGTCCATTGGTAGGCCAATTGCTTCACCTAAAGCTAAGCAAGCCAAGGCGTTTGCCACATTATGGGTACCTTGAATATACATGTCAGAACTTTTGAGCAGACGTTCACGACCACGTGCCAGCCAGATTGTGCCGTCTGTATCTTTGAGAATACCGTACTGGTTGATGTCCGGTGCATTCAAACCAAAGCTCTGCATCGGTATTGCATCTGGAACCAGTGGACGGGTCAGTGAATCATCACGGTTAAACACCACTTTTTTTACACCTTGGAAAATACGGTGTTTGGCGGTGTGATAACCCATCATGTCGCCATGACGATCCAGATGGTCTTCACTCATATTCAGAACAACAGCCACTTCAGCCTGCAAGTTTGATGTGGTTTCTAACTGGAAGCTCGACAATTCCAAAATATACAGTTCAGGATCATCTTTGGTCAGATCCAGTGCTGGACGACCAAGATTCCCCCCAACTGCCACTTTTTTACCCGCATTCGCTGCCATAAGACCAATTAAAGTCGTTACGGTACTTTTGGCATTTGAACCGGTAATGGCCACAATCGGCTTATCCGTCGCACGACGTAAAATCTGGATTTCACTTACCACAGGAATACCTTGTGCCAATGCTGCTTGAATCTCAGGCAGTTTTGGATCGAGTCCCGGACTGATGATAATTTCTTCGGCAGAGAGCAACAGATTCTGGTCAAACTTGCCAAAACTGGTCTGTACTTCCGCAGGAATCTGGTCATGTCCCGGTGGGGTAGCTCTTGAGTCCGTTACTGCAACGCGGTAGCCCTGGTCATGTAAGAAGTTAACCGCTGCAACCCCTGAAATTCCGAGTCCTGCAACGACTTTTAATCCACCACGTTGTATTAACATTTTCGCCCCATTTTCTGGTCTATTTTAAAACTGACGAAATGGTAGCACTTTGCTGTTTTGAATGCTTTTTCTGTTTTGACTTTCTCTGGCATTTTTTGTGTCAGGGCGTAAAAAAATATCGTTCAATCTTCATCTTTAATCGGTTTAATAATTAATAAATTTTTATTGGCGTCATTATGGGAATAAAAGTTAAGACCATGCTATCCATAACTTGAAAGGAAAATCAGATAACGTTTCCATTCATATATAGAAAAATAGTGGATTCTTCTCACCCAGATAAATCAATAAGTTTCTAAAAAATAAAAAAATGAGGGAGCTTATTTCTAAACTCCCCCTACTCATTTGCATGCTCAGTTTTTATTCTCAAACAGAATGAAAATTTACTTCCATTTCACTGCCTGAGCTTTAGGTTTTGGATTTGAGCTTTGTTCCGATGCCGGGCAGGCACAGTTACCACCACAGCCACTGGCCATAGCCGGTTTTAACCATTTCGCCAGCGTATGCCAGCCCTTGACTGCACAGGCATCAGACAACTTCTGGAAGACTGAGCGTGAAGTATTCGGAAATACCTTTTTAAATACCACTAGTGCACTCCAGACAACCAGTACCGCTACAATCAGAATTTCAATCATCTCAATCTCCCATTCACATGATCATTCAGATCTAGCCAAGGTTTCCCTTCAGCCAGTTTAACCCAAATAATGTGATGCAATTTGATAAGTCAGGAATGACATGAAATATGCCAAACCAAACAGGTAGAAGGTCATAAAGCTGACCGTTTTCCATGAACCGGTTTCACGCTTCACAGTGGCTAAGGTCGCCAGACAATGTGGTGCATAAATAAACCAGACCAGTAGAGACAAGCCGGTCGCGATCGACCAGCCCAAATCACCGCCGCCACTAATCAGTGCCGCCAGACCCTCAGACATGGCATCTTCATCAACTGCAGACAAGGCATAAACCGTACCCAATGCTGCCACGACAACTTCACGCGCTGCCATCGCCGGAATCAGTGCAATACAGATCTGCCAGTTAAAGCCCAATGGTGCAAAAATAGGTTGCATCACATGACCGAGCATCCCGGCAAAGGAATAATCGATATCCGGTAAAGTTGCACCTTCTGGCGGTTGCGGGAACGTACACAAGAACCAAAGCAGGATAGATAACGCAAAGATGATGCCACCGACACGCTTCAAGAAGATTCTGCCGCGATCAAGCAAACCAATCCAGACGTTTTTAACATCCGGGAAACGGTAACTTGGCAGCTCCATCAACAGCATGTGCTGAGACTTGTCTTTATGGAAAAATTTCAGGATAAAGGAAACAATCAGTGCACTTAGAATACCGGCCATATACAGACCAAATAACACTAGACCTTGCAGGTTCATGAAGCCCCACACGGTTTGCTCAGGAATGAAGGCTGCAATCAGCAACGCATATACTGGCAGACGTGCAGAACAGGTCATCAGTGGTGCTACAAAAATTGTGGTCAGACGGTCACGTGGATCACTAATCGTTCTTGAAGCCATAATCCCCGGCACGGCACAGGCAAAGCTGGACAATAGAGGGATGAAAGCACGACCCGAAAGACCTGCCTTAAACATCAATTTATCTAGCAGGAAAGCGGCACGTGGTAAATACCCGGACTCTTCCAAAACCAAAATAAAGAAGAACAGAATCAGAATCTGCGGCAGGAAGACCACGACCCCACCCGCACCGGCAATAATCCCGTCAACCACCAAGCTGTTTAATAAAGGATGAGCGATCAGTCCACCCATGTACTCGCCCAGCCAGCCGAAGAAAGTTTCAATTCCGTCCATAAATGGTGCAGCCCAGGCAAAGACCGCCTGAAACACCACAAACATCATGATGGCTAGGCTAAGTAGGCCCAATACCGGATGCAGGAATATCTTGTCCAGGAACTCAGTACGTTTATCTTCCTGATCGGCATAATTCACCACATCTTTCAGAATACTGGCAATCTGATGATGGTAATCGCCACTCAAACCGCTGAGTTCAGTTTGCGGAGCAGAAAACTTGTTTTTATCCAGTGCATTTTTCAGGTTTTCAATGCCTGAAGTACGCACGGCAACAGTTTCAACCACAGGTACACCCAGACGTTCAGACAGTTTCTGGGTATTGATCTGCATCCCGCGACGGCGTGCTTCATCCATCATGTTCAGCACCACCAGCATTGGACGACCCAGCTGAATCATTTCTAGTACCAGTCCCAGATGCAGTTTTAGGTTTGTTGCATCTACCACGCACAGGAAAGTATCTTGCTGGCCTTCTTCTGCAATTTTACCCTGAACCACATTACGGGTAATTTCTTCGTCCGGGCTGGTCGCATCCAGACTATAAGTTCCTGGCAGATCCAGTACACGTACCGGTTTGCCTGAAGGCAGTGTAAAATTCCCGACTTTACGCTCAACCGTAACCCCGGCATAGTTGCCGACTTTTTGACGAGATCCGGTTAAATGGTTGAATAAAGAAGTTTTACCGCAGTTTGGGTTACCGACAAGGGCAATACGTAAGGTATCACTCATGCCGCCGCTCCCTGTTCAATTTCAATCTTGGCCGCTTCCGATTTTCGTAAAGCAAAACGCGTAAACCCCACCTGAATAAGAATCGGATCCCCACCAAAAATACCTTTGGTAATGACTTGTACCTGAGTCCCTGGTACAAAACCTAAAGTTTCCAAGCGACTGGCCACAACATCGTGGGAAGCGCCTTTACCATCAGTAGTTCGATTAACTTTTCGAATGATGGCAGTTTGTTTTACTTTCAAATCAGACAAACGCACCGTGAAAATTCCTAAGACTTTTTTACAGTATACAAACAAATGAGAATAATTAACAAATAAGTATTAATTACATTTCTTCTTGGCTGTATAGCACATCGACATGTTCGTAAAATTAAACTAGAGTGGAGAATAGCAATCAGGCTTCTCGCTTTTAAAAATTATCTTCATTAAACATCATGCTGAATAAAAAACCTCGCATTCCTAGTCCAGTTCAGATTCCTGAAGCTTTCAGTTACTTACAGGGTTTTCGTGATTATCTGATTGCTCAGACAGTGAGTCCCCATACCCGGAATGCATATTTGTCTGATTTGATCCAGTGTGCCGAATGTCTGGTTAAACCTTTACCGGAATGGGATCATGATGATATTTCCGATGTGCTGATTGAACTGACCAAACAGCAAAAAAGTCCACGTTCAATTGCACGATGTTTGTCCGCCTTACGTTCTTTTTATAAATTCCTGCGGGAACAAAAACTGCGGAGTGACAATCCGGTCGCTGCCCATAAAACACCAAAACTGGGCCGTGCCCTGCCCAAAGACCTGTCTGAAGCTGATGTCGAAGCATTGATTCATGTACCCGATATCAATACTGCCCTCGGTTTACGTGATCGTGCCATGTTCGAAGTGCTTTATGCCTGTGGTTTACGGGTGACGGAACTGATTAACCTGCGTCTCGATCTGATTAATTTAAAACAAGGCTATTTGCGTATTGTCGGTAAAGGTAATAAAGAACGTCTGGTACCAATGGGACAGATGGCCTGTGAATGGGTAGAAAAATACCTGCAAGAGGCACGTCCGCAACTGTATAAAACAGCGACTGATTATCTGTTCCTCACCCAGCATGGCAGCATCATGAGCCGGCAGAATTTCTGGTATGCCATTAAACGCTATGCACTACAAGCCGGAATTCAGGCTGAACTGTCTCCGCATACTTTGCGTCATGCCTTCGCCACGCATTTACTTAATCATGGCGCTGACTTACGGGTAGTACAAATGTTGCTAGGTCATAGTGATTTATCCACCACACAGATCTATACCCATGTGGCACAAGTCAGAATGCAGCAACTGCACGCAACCCATCATCCACGGGCTTAAGAGCTGATTCAAATAGAATAAACTGAGAAGTTTGACGTAGCTCTATCTTTTTTTGCTATGCTAATGCTCTGTTTTTAGTCCAAGAAAAAAGGGTTATTATGACATTTGCCCGCACCAAAATTTTTATCGCTTGTCTGCTTGCTACCGGTCTGGGACTAAGCGCATGTTCCAATTCCAATAATTCAGATAAAAAGCAAGATACGCTTACAGCAAGTGCACCTGCGACGGGTGAAGCCTCTAACCTTAGCGAACGCAATGCACAGCAACGCCTGATTTCAACGCTCGAAGGTCATTTCAAAAAAGCGGGGATTAACGCAAAAATCACTGGTATTAAATCCACAGAAGTACCAAACATGTCTTGGGTCAGCCTGGAAGGTATGGCACCCGTCTATGTGACAAATGATGGCAAATATCTGATTCAGGGTGATGTCATCCGTCTTGGAGACAAAGAGCTGCATAATGTCAGCGAAACCCTGCAATCTGACGTGAACAAGAAAATCTTTGCAAACCTTAAAGCGGAAGACCTGTTGATCTACCCAGCCAAAGGTAAAACCAAACATGTGATCTATGTGTTTACCGATGTCAGCTGTCCGTATTGTCACAAATTCCATGAGCAGATGGATGAGATGAACAGCAAAGGTATCGAAGTACGTTATATTGCCTGGCCACGTGGCGAGCAGCATATGCCTGCCATGGAAGCCATCTGGTGTAATTCCGACCGTCGTGCAGCCTTCGACCAAGCCATTGCCGGTGGATCTATCACGCCGACTACTTGTAAAAATCCTGTGAAAGATCAATATCAAATGGGTCTTAATATTGGTGTGAATGGCACCCCGGGTGTATACAGTTCTGAAGGACTTTATCTCGGTGGCTATATGAGCACATCAGAATTATTGGATCGACTTAAATAACTCATTTTAATTAGTTATTTAACTTTATTTTATAGATAAAGATATTCTGAAATGACCCTAGAGTCAGGCCGCTTTTTTAGCTATGATCTAGGCTCTCGTAAAAAACTGTTTATATTTGGAGTGTGACGTGAAACCAGTTCGTCTGGCAATCCTCGGTCTTGGTACTGTGGGTGGTGGTGCCCTTAAACTATTAAAAGAAAATGCTGCTGAGATTAAACGTCGCACCGGTCGTGAAATTCAAATTACCCATGTTGGTACGCGTCGCCCGCGTCCTGATCTGGATCTACCTGAATCAGTCAAACAAAGTGCAGATCTGCTCGACATCGTACGTCAACCTGATGTAGATGTAGTGGTTGAAGTCATGGGCGGTATTCACCCTGCTTATGAAGTGATTAAAGAAGCCATTCTGCATGGCAAACAGGTCGTGACTGCCAACAAGGCCTTATTGGCTGAACATGGGAATGAACTGTTCAAACTTGCCGATGACAACGCTGTGCAAATTGCTTACGAGGCAGCGGTGGCTGGCGGCATTCCAATTATTAAAGTGATGCGTGAAGGTCTGGCAGCCAACAAGATTGACTGGCTGGCTGGCATCATCAACGGTACAGGCAACTTCATTCTGACTGAAATGCGAGATAAAGGCCGTGCCTTTGCTGATGTACTGAAAGAAGCGCAGGAACTGGGTTATGCAGAAGCCGATCCAACCTTCGATGTAGAAGGCATCGATGCAGCACATAAACTGACATTACTGGCCTCTATTGCTTTTGGTATTCCGTTGCAGTTTGATAAAGTCTTTACTGAAGGCATCAGCAAAATTACTGCACAAGACGTGAAATATGCTGAAGACTTGGGCTTCCGTATCAAACACCTCGGTATTGCGCGTCGTGCTGAAACCGGTATCGAACTCCGCGTGCATCCTACCCTGATTCCTGAAGAGCAATTGATCGCTAATGTCAATGGTGTGAAAAATGCAGTTCTAGTTCAAGCCAATGCGGTTGGTCCTACACTGTATTACGGTGCGGGTGCTGGCGCGGGCCCTACAGCTTCTGCAGTAGTTGCAGATGTCGTGGATATCGTACGTGATATTTCTTATACTGAAGACGGTGCTGGTACAATTCCACAACTGGCTTTTGAAAGCTTAAGTGACCTGCCAATCCTGCCACGTGAAGAAATGACGACTGGATACTACATCCGGATCAATGCTGAAGATCAAACCGGAGTACTGGCTGAAGTAACCTCTATTCTAAGCCGCGAAGGCATCAGTATTGATGCAATTCTGCAGCAGTCACGTCTGAAAGATCTTATTCCTATCGTGATCCTGACTGATCCTGTCAAGGAAGCAAAAATGGATGAAGCGTTAAAACAAATTCAAGCTCTTCCTGTCATTCATGGCGAAATTGTACGAATTCGTTTAGAATCGCTTGATAATTAATCGGGTCGAGGGGACACTCTCCCCTTGCCAAGCTCTACACACAATTGGAACATCATCATGTCGAATGCCAATCGTTATACTGGTTTAGTTGACCGCTATCGCGACCGTTTACCAGTGTCTGCAACTACTAAAGCCGTTTCTCTGGGTGAAGGTAACACGCCACTGATTAAGCTTGCGAATATTCCGCGCATTATTGGCAAAAATGTTGAAATTTATGTGAAGTACGAGGGCTTAAACCCGACTGGTTCATTTAAAGACCGTGGTATGACCATGGCGGTAACAAAAGCAGTTGAAGAAGGCTCTAAAGCGATTATCTGTGCTTCTACAGGTAATACTTCAGCTGCTGCAGCAGCTTATGCAGCGCGTGCAGGTATCAAGGCGTTTGTTTTAATCCCAGAAGGCAAAATTGCTATGGGTAAAATGGCACAAGCGATGATGTACGGTGCAATCACCATGCAAATCCGCGGTAACTTCGATGACGGTATGCATCTGGTAAAAGAAATCGCTGATAAAGCACCTGTGACGATTGTTAACTCAATCAACCCGTACCGCCTGCAAGGTCAAAAAACCATTGCTTACGAAATCGTGGATGAATTGGGCCGTGCACCAGACTACCACTGCCTGCCAGTGGGTAATGCGGGTAACATTACTGCACACTGGATGGGTTATACCGAAGCTGTTGCGAATCAACCTGCTGGCGAGTTTGAGCAAGTGGTTTACGATGCTGCCACTGATGCCTTCACTGGCCCTAAACCTGAAGGTCTGCCAACAATGGTAGGTTACCAGGCTTCTGGGGCTGCACCTTTCCTTCGTGGTGCACCTGTTGAAAATCCTGAGACTGTTGCAACTGCAATTCGTATTGGTAATCCACAAAGCTGGAACCATGCGAAAGCCGTTGTTCGTGATTCTAAAGGCTGGTTCGATGAACTGACTGATGCCGAGATTCTGGAAGCTCAACGTCTTCTTTCTATGTATGAAGGCGTATTCGTAGAACCTGCATCTGCAGCGTCTATCGGTGGCGCAATCCGTGATATTAAAGCAGGTAAAATTGCTGAAGGTTCTGTGATCGTGTGTACTGTAACTGGTAACGGTCTGAAAGATCCGGATACTGCGATCAAACAATGTTCTGATGCCGTAATGCTTTCAATTGACGCAACTTTAGAACAGGTTCGTGAATCAATTCTTTCTAATATGTAAGATACAGAATCAAAAAAGCCCTGCAATTGCAGGGCTTTTTATATGCGCTTAAAAAAGATTAAACACGTTGTTTAGGCAAGCTAGACACCCAGGTCATGAGACGAGTCGCATCATTGGTACGTGCAGCAGTTGAATCCGCACCTAATACCACGACCACCACAGGACGGTTATTCAAGGTCGTGTGCATAACGACACAACGTCCTGCTTCATTGATATAACCGGTTTTAGACAGGTTGATATTCCAGCCACCATTACGCACCAGTGAATTGGTGTTGTTCGATTTCAATACACGATAGCCGAGGTTGAAATCATAGCTAGCAGTAGTAGAGAACTGACGGATCAGACCATACTGTGAAGCGGTATTCACCAGAATCCCCAAATCGCGTGCAGAAGACACATTGCCAGGATGCAGGCCGGTAGATTCCATATAATGGGTTGAATTCATGCCCAGCTCTTTAGCTTTGGCATTCATCTTCGCAATGAAGGCTGCACGACCGCCTGGATAGGTACGCGCCAATGCAGCTGCAGCTGGGTTCTCAGATTTCATCAAAGCAAATAATAAAGCTTCAGCACGATTCATGCTGTCCCCGGCTCTTAAGGTAGAACTTGAGCTCTTACAGCCTGCACAGGAAAAATCAGCCTGTTGCAAAGTAATTTTTTCAGACATATTCAAACGCGCATCTGAAATCACCACTGCAGTCATCAATTTGGTAATCGACGCAATCGGATAAGCATTATTGGTATTTTTACTGAATAACACTTCACCCGTCTGTGAATCCATCACCAAAGCTGCACGCGCACTTACAGGAGGTTGATTACTAAAATGACTATTATCAATAATCTGCACAGGTTTTGTCGATACTGGTGCTGGTGCACCGCCCTGACGAATCGTCGTCGTAACAGTTGCAGAACCTGGTGGTGAAGGTTCTGCAGCAGATACGCTCAAATTATCATTCATGAGCTGATTGACTTCATCAGAAGACCAGCTGATGCTGGATCCGCCCTCTGTTGTGCCAGAATTCATAATGATTTCAGCAAAACTTGTCGTGCTCATGCTGATTAACACGGACAGGCCGAGTAGATGCCTTAAAGACTTGTTTATTTTCTTCACTATTCCTTCACTCAACTAACAGAGGTAAGATTGATTTGCGTATTACCTCTAATATGCCTTACATTTAAACACAATGCCGAACATTTTTTGTTCTTGACACTATGTGATAAGTTTCAGATTTAATCTGCGAATAGGATTGCTAATTTTGTAGTTTCATTGCAAGCTTATTTTGCTTTATGTAACAAAAAAATGATTTTTTAATAGAGGGAGAGTCTAGGTGATCACAGTTTTAGTTGTCGACGACCATGAATTAGTTCGTACTGGAATTTGCAGAATGCTGGAAGACCATGCGGATGTTCAGGTGATTGGACAGGCTGAATCTGGTGAAGAAGCAATTACCCTCGTCCGTCAGCATCATCCCAATGTGGTTCTATTAGATGTCAACATGCCAGGTATCGGTGGTGTAGAAACCACACGCCGTTTACTACAGACTGCTCCTGAAACCAAAGTTCTTGCGGTGAGTGGCCTGGCTGAAGAGCCTTATCCTTCTCTTTTACTTAAGGCAGGTGCCAAAGGCTATATCACCAAGGGTGCACCTGTATCAGAGATGGTTCGTGCCATCAATAAAGTCATGCAGGGCGGTAAATATTTCAGTGCTGATATCGCAGAACAGTTGGCCAGCTCCTACCTGTCTGATACACAGCAGTCTCCTTTCGACGCACTGTCTGAACGTGAAATGCAGGTAGCCATGATGGTGGTGAACTGTATCAGCGCGCAGGAAATTGCCGATAAGCTGTTTGTGAGTGTTAAAACAGTCAATACTTACCGTTACCGGATCTTCGAAAAACTGAATATTGATAGTGATGTTAAACTGACCCATCTTGCAATGCGCTATGGCCTGATTAAACCTTAATTTAACCCTCTGCTTAATGCGGTCTCTATGGCGCAAACATCCAGTTATTCTGAACTAAATCAATATCATCTGGGCCTATGGTATAGCGCCTACCGCCTGATTATCAGCACGGGTCTGTTGCTGATTTTTCTGCTGACTTATCCTGATATGACTGCGGATTATCAGTATCCTAAACTCTATCACTACGCCTTAATGATTGGCGTCGCCGTCAATACTGTGCAGCTGTTTACACTAAGATGGGTAAAGCGCCTGATTCAGCCACAGTTCATTCTAATTTTTGCCAGCGATGTCTTTTTTCTCAGTTTATTGACCTTGGCCAGTCAGGGTCCAAATGTCCATCTCGGACTGATTTTTGTTATTACCATTTTTTCAGCTTCATTATTACTGGATGCCAAGAAAGCCCTGATCATCACTCTGATTGCGGTGATTAGTATTATCTACCAGCATTTTATCGGCAGTATTTTTGCTTTTTCTTCCCTTACCAATATCGGAAACAGTGCCCTGCTGGCCTTTCTGTTTTTTGTCGTCTATGGCTCGGGACAAATTGCGGTACGGCGCTTTCAGATTTTGGAAAACCTGAATTTTTCTCAATCGCTGGAACTATATCGCTTACAAAATATTAACCGCTATATTTTGGAACAGATTGAAACCGGCTATCTGGTCTTAGATGAGAATTACCATGTGGTGCTCAGTAATCCGGCTGCCTGTCATCTGCTCGGCATTGAGCCAATGTATGCCCATGAAAGATTTTCGTTATACCAATCTCAAAATGACTTGTTTGAACTGATCCGTTTTGAAAATCTGGAAAATGGCGAGCGGTTTCAATTTGAATCCCAACAGAGTCGTTATAATATTCACGTGCAGGTACAAAAGCTGATTGTGCCGCACCAGACTCTGACTCTGCTTGTGCTGCAAGATGCCCGCAAACTTAATCAGCAGGTGCAACAGTTAAAGCTTGCTGCTTTAGGTCAGCTTTCCGCCAGTATTGCCCATGAAATTCGCAATCCTCTAGCTGCCATTGTACAGGCCAATGATCTTTATCTCGATTCTGAACCTGAACAGCAACAGGTCCTGCATCAGATGATCAGCCGACAGGCTACCCGTATTGACCGGATTATCCAAGACACCTTGAATATGGTGAAGAATAAAGAAACCCATCCGGTCGTGATTCAGCTGAATGAGTTTATACCACTGTTTATTCAGGAAGATTTAGCAGATGTGGCAGATCAGATTCAATTTAATATTGATGTACCACTGGCTATTCAGTTCGATGAAGCCCAGTTACGTCAGATTCTAATTAACCTGATTCGTAATGCTATCCGTCACAATTCTCCAGATTCATCTCATATTCAATTGAATATTCACCCATATGAACATAAGGTATGGATAGATGTTCGGGATTTTGGCTCTGGTATTGCCACCCATGATCAGGAATTATTATTTAAACCTTTTTTCAGCACGTCTATCCATGGAACGGGACTCGGACTATATTTATCACACAGTTTTTGTGAAGCCAATCAGGCACAACTCAACTACATTTCACAAGAACAGGGCGCATGCTTTCGGATTAGCTGTCAACGTGTAACAGCATAAAAGGAATAAGGGGAAATATTGTGGAACAACAACCACTGGTCTTATTGGTGGATGATGAGGAAGATCTATGTACCCTCATGCAAATGTCATTGATGCGCATGGGAATCCGTACACATATTGCCCATCGTCTGGAAGATGCAAAAAAATTTCTGACAGATCATCAATATGATGCCTGTCTGACGGATCTAAATCTTCCTGATGGCAATGGTCTGCAATTACTGGACTGGATTAACCAGCATTCCCCTCACCTTCCGGTAGCTGTTCTAACGGCCTATGGTAATATGGATATTGCTATTGCTGCACTCAAGGCAGGTGCATTTGACTTTGTTAGCAAACCGATCAATCAAAAGCATCTGGAGCAACTGCTGCAAAAAGCACTAAATAAACCAGTAGACTATTATCAGAATAATTCCAATGATTCACTAGAACATAAGCTGCTGATTGGACAATCTCTGCCTATTCAGCAATTGCGTGTCACCTTGAAAAAAATTGCCCGTTCCCAGGCACCCGTGTTTATTACTGGCGAATCAGGTACCGGGAAAGAAGTTGTCGCCAATCTGGTTCATCGTCTCAGCAATCGCAATGAAGGACCTTTAATCGCAATTAACTGCGGTGCAATCCCGACTGAACTGATGGAAAGTGAACTGTTTGGCCATAAGAAAGGCAGCTTTACTGGCGCGACACAGGACAAACAAGGATTAATTCAGTCTGCCCATGGGGGTAGCCTGTTCTTAGATGAGATTGCTGAATTACCCCTGTCTATGCAGGTCAAACTGTTACGTGCTGTTCAGGAAAAACGCATTCGTCCAGTCGGTTCCGATACTGAAATTGATGTCGATTTCCGTGTCATCAGTGCCAGCCATCAGGATCTCGATGCGCTGGTACAACAAGGCAAATTCCGTCAGGACTTGTTCTTCCGTATTCATGTGATGGATCTGGTCTTACCACCACTGCGTGAGCGCGGCCAGGATATTCTGCTCCTCGCTGAGCATTTTATTCAAAAGATCTGCCAAGAATGGGAAATTCCTGCGAAAAAGTTGACGGAACGGAGTAAAGAATTTTTACTCGAGCAATATTATCCAGGCAATGTACGCGAACTGCGTAACATTATTGAACGAGCGATTACTTTGAGTGATGAAGATAAGATTGATCTTCAGCATCTGCAAACTGCTCCACTGCGTCATATGGCTCCCGTCTTATCAGAAACTGCCAATCTGGCAGAGCCGACTTCATCTTCGGATCAAATCATTATTCCGAAAAAATTACCTGAAGAAGGTCTGGAACTGTATTTAGAAAAGATTGAAAAAGAAATTCTGTTGAATGCTTTGAATCTGACCCATTGGAACCGTACATTGGCCGCGAAGAAACTGGGGATGTCATTTCGGTCTTTACGCTATCGTCTAAAAAAATTCGGACTGGATACTGAAGAAGAGGAATGATTATTTCTGCAGGAGCAGCAAGTCTGTGACGTGATCCAGATAGCTCTCCTCACGCACATCCTGACCTAGGGGATAGGTGAAATGTGGTTGAATCCCATGTCCTTCGATCATATTGCCGCTCGGGCTAAAGTATTGCGACACCGTCATCTGTAAAGCGGAGCCATTGCTCAAAGGAAATAATTTCTGTACCACCCCTTTACCATAGCTCTTTTCCCCTACCACCCACGCACGATTATGTTCTTTCAAAGCTGCCGTGAATACTTCTGCAGCGGAAGCTGAACGGTTATTGATGAGAATACCGACTTTCAGGTTCTGAAACTCAATTCCTGGTAGTGCCTGAAATTGCTGATTGCCTTCAGAACGGCTCTTGGTCGAGACAATAATACCCTGATTCAGGAACAAATCTGCTGATTCAACGGCTGCGGACAATAAACCACCGGGATTATTACGTAGGTCAAACAGCACTGCTTTGAGCCGATTAGTTGAATAACTTTCAATAATCCGTTTGATTTCATTAGCGGTATCCTGCTGGAAGACTTTGACCTGTAGCACCAGAACCTGATTGCTGTGTAAGGTCGATTTAATCTCGGTATCTACTTTGGTATTGCGGACCAGTGTAATCGGTACACTTTGCGCAGAAAGCTGGAGCGTTAAAGTAGAGCCAATGGCACCAGTCAATAAATCTCGCACCTGCTCACGTTTCAGCGCACTCAAGACCTGATCATCAATCTTGTAAACTGTGACACCATTGCGAAGGCCTTGTTTGGCAGAATCAGCATCCGGACTCAAGCCTTGTACCATCCATTGTTTTAGCTGCGGATTAAAATGCAGATCAAAATCAATACTGGCCAGATCACCTTCGGTATATTCACGCAGCTGCTTATAGTCTTCAGGAGATAAATAGCGGGAATAGCGGTCTAAGCCATTTACCAGACCTTGAATGGCCTGCTGGAAAAGCACGTCGTCATTTTTGTCTTGGATATAATTATCTTTGACGATGCCATAAATCTGAACAAATTCCTGGATGGATGTAACAGGAATTTCATTATAGACCTGTTCATCCATTTCCAGTTCATCGAGTGCCATCTCGGTCGAAACAGCACTCCAGGCGGAATGACTCAAACACATCAGTAAGCAGGATAAGACTACAGACTTGCCATGTGTTTTTATCATTCTTATACCCGTTTTATAAAAGTTTAAGCGTGCAGCTCAATAAGATTGCGACCTTGCATTTCAGTTGGTACCGGAATTTGCATCAAGTTCAGCAGGGTTGGGGCGACATCAGCCAATACACCACCTTCTGCGATTGTTGCAGAACTTGGACCCACATAGATAAATGGAACCAGTTCAGTGGTATGCTGGGTATGCACCTGACCACTCTGATAATCCTGCATTTGCTCTACATTACCATGGTCTGCAGTAATAATCATATGACCTTTTTTCGCCATCACAGCTTCATAAACACGGCCCAGGCAAGTATCCACAGCTTCAACGGCTTTCACTGCTGCATCAAATACACCGGTATGACCGACCATATCACCGTTGGCATAGTTCACAACCAGTAGGTCAAACTCGCCTGAATTGATCGCTGCCACTAGTTCATCAGTGACTTCATAGGCACTCATTTCCGGTTTCAGGTCATAAGTCGCAACATTTGGAGATGAGATCAGGATACGTTTTTCACCTGGATACTCATCTTCACGGCCACCGCTAAAGAAGAACGTTACATGCGCATATTTCTCAGTTTCTGCAATACGTAGCTGAGTTTTACCCAGGTTCGACAGATACTCACCTAAAGAATTTACCAGCGCTTCTGGCATATATGCCACAGGTGCATCAATGGTCGCCTGATAACGGGTCAACATCACGAATTTTGCCAGATTCGGTACAACCTTACGTTCAAAACCGGCAAAATCTTTTTCAACAAAGGCACGAGTCAATTCACGGGCACGGTCAGCACGGAAGTTCATGAATACGACGCTGTCGCCATCCTGAATCTTCACAGTGTCGCCAATGCGAGTCGCTTTTACAAATTCATCTGATTCCTCTGCAGCATAAGCCTGTTCCAGACCTTCAACTGCACTAGCTGCAGTACGCACTGCTTCACCTTCAGTCAGCAGACGATACGCTTGCTCTACACGATCCCAACGGTTGTCACGGTCCATGGCAAAATAACGACCGATCATGCTGACAATGCGACCCTGGCCCGGATATTGAGCAAATAATGCATCCAGTTTTTCTAAAGAGGGTTGCGCACTTTTTGGTGGTGTATCACGGCCATCGAGGAACGCATGCAGATAAACCTGAGCACCGCGTTTTAAAGCCAGTTCAGCCATCGCCACGATATGATCTTCGTGTGAGTGCACACCGCCTTCAGACAACAGACCCATAATGTGGACTGCGCCATTTGCTGCTTTGGCTTTCTCAACGGCATCAACCAGCACTTCATGTTCGAAGAAAGCCCCAGTACGGATATCTTTGGTAATACGGGTAAAGTCCTGATACAGCACACGGCCAGCACCAAGATTCATATGACCGACTTCAGAGTTCCCCATCTGACCATCAGGCAGGCCGACATCTTCACCTGAACCTGAGATCAAACCATGCGGATGCTTTTCCTGCATAGCAGTTAAATTTGGTCGTTTAGCCGCTAAAAACGCATTGTCTTCGACCGCTTCGCGATGACCCACACCATCCATAATCACCAAAACGTGAGGGATTTTGCCAGCAGTTGCATCCGTCATAATGAAATACTCTTTTCGTCTACGAATTAATCGCCCTAGTTTACCGAATTTTGCAAAAAGAGACCATGACCAGACGATGGTTTAAGCCTCTTGTTGCGATTGATTTCTTCTATTTTCCTGTAGCTTAGCGGGCCCGATGGAGCAAGTAGCCGCCAATAGCAAACATCAGCAAAATAGGAATAAATACGAACCATGCCGGTGACGGCGCATAGACCAGACTGGCATAGCCAAGAAAATCCTGCAGGTAGAAGAAGCCTAAACCTGCGAATAATGCAATCACCAAACGGAAACCCATGGATTGCTGACGCAATGGTCCGAAAATAAATGAACAGGCAATCACTACCAGCGCAATCAGGGCAAATGGCGAACCGACTTTCTGCCAGAAGGCCAGCTGATAGGTTTTAGGTACCTGACTATATTCATGCATATAGCTCATAAAGCTCACCAGCTGGCTTGGCGATAAATCTTCCGGATCAATCGTGACCATATGCACATATTTTGGCTGCAAGGCCAAAGCCAGTGGCTGCTCATCATGCTGTACCAGTGTCGCATTACAGTTTTGTAAAATATCAAACTGTTCTGTGCTATCTAGCTTCCAAGCCCCATCTTTGACAAACTCACCCTGTTTGGCATCCAGAGTACCCCGCAGACGGTAATTGTCATCGAAGTCCAGCATCTGTACATTTTTCAGCTGGCCTTTGGCATTTGCATAATCAATATAGATAAAGCGATTCCCCTCACGCGTCCAGTAACCTTTAACTTCACCAATTTTGACCGGTTTGTTATAGCTTTTGACTGCTTTGGCCTGTTCATTGGTATATGGAATCACCCATTCGCTCAGGGCAAACGACAATACGACCAATAGCAATGCTGATCGAATAACCCAGCCGACAATACGCCACAGGCTAATGCCGACTGAACGCATTACGATCAGCTCACTATTGGAAGCTAATGTACCCAAACCGAGTACCGCACCAATCAGTGCCGAAATTGGCAGGATTTCATACAAATAATTGGGTGCGCCCCAGAGTACATATTTCAAGGCATCCCAGGCACCATAGCCTTCTTTCAGGGAACCCAATTCACCTAAATACGTAAATAAGACCTGCAGACCTGAAAGAACAGCGGTTGCCCCAAGCATCGCCAGCGCAGTGGTTCCGGTCACATGTTTGGCAACTATACGACGTGCTAACATTGTTAAGACCTCACTCGCTGAATCCGTTTTTTAATTTTTGGCGCCAAATTCTGTTTACGTGAGAACAATGCACCGGCTATAGCATAAATGATCAGGACTAATGGATAAGCCCAAATGCCCATTTCCGCCTTACTGACCCGGGTTTTGATTGCCATCAGGGCGACAATCAGGCTGGCAAAGATCATCAGTGCCGGGAACAATTTGAGATAGCGACCTTGACGTGGGCTCACTTCAGATAGCGCCACAGACAAAATCAGGGCAATCACAATGGCAAATGGCACAAAGACACGCCAGCCAAGCTCACTGGCTACGACAGGATCCTGACGATTTTTCCAAAGCTGTCCGGTCGGCAAGGCTTCAACTTCATCACTGGCCAGTGATGCTTCTTTATCACTTTCGATCCGTAAACGATAGCTTTCAAATTCAGCCTGGGTATATTGCGGCGTGCCTGGATAAATTTCATAGCGGCGACCATTGACTAGGTCGACCACATTAGCTGCATCATTCGGCATTTCAATCCGGGTCGCTTCCTGCGCCAGAATCATCACATCTGGCTTGCCTTCTTTTTCCGCACGCTGATAGAAGAAGATATCTTTCAGGTTTTTGCGATCTTCGGATAGATCTCCGGCATAAATGGTATAAGGTCCGGAAGAGATAAATTCTTTGGGCCGAACCAGATCAAAGCCGGTTCGTACTGCCTGCTCACTGGTCAAGGCTTCGAACTGTCGAATCCCCCACGGTGAAGCCCACAACATGAGAAAGCCTTGTGCAAGGAGATAGACCAAAGTCATCGGAATCAAAAGACGTGCCAGCTGATGCCGGCTAATTCCGCTACCATTTAAGACCGCCATCTCATGATCAACATAGAGACGACCAAAGACCAGCATTAAACCAATAAAGAACCCAAGTGGAAGAATCAAGGTCAGGAATTCAGGCAAACGATAACCAATGATGCTGAACAGGATTCCAGCATCCAGACGCCCCTGTGCGGCCACACCAAAATACTTGATCAAACGACCGCCCATCATGATAAGGGTCAGTAAGGCAATCACCACCAAGGAGGTCGATACCACTTGCTTGACCAGATAACGCCGAATAATCAAATTAGTTCTTCCAAAATGAGCTCCATAAAACGAGTGCTAGTTTACCCGAATAGCAAAAATATAAAACCTAGGTGGCTCTGCCCATTGAAAATCTATTCGGATAAATGTTTCAATGCTTGAATGATTTGCAAATCTAAACAGGCGTGAAAACAAGATATGAACCTTACAATTAATACGTCATTCCCAGAGAATGGATCAAGTCAATCTTTGTTGATTTTAGTCAACTCAGAGCAAATTCAGAGCGCTGCATCAACATACCAAATCAACAACCTAGACACATTAATTGAAGCCTCCCAATTCAAGGCCGGTCTAGCAGAAAGTTTAAGCCTGATTGGACAGGTCAGCCAGTCTCAGCATGCGGCCCTTATCGGCCTCGGCAAGACTGCCGAATTACAAGCGGGAAAACTGGCGAAAATTGCCCAAGCCATTATTAAAGCCTCTCAAAAAAAATTCAAACAGATTTCTGTTGATCTGACACAACTTCCACAAGAATTGCACTATCTGTTTGCATTGGCTTTAACACAGGCCAGCTATGGCTATGACGAATACAAGTCGAAAAAGAACGAATTTATTCTGCAGCAGATCGACTTCATCGCTGCCGAAACTACGCTAACAGCTGAACAGTTGCAATTGATTCAGGCCGTACAGACTGGCCAGAATCTGGCGCGTGATCTGGGTAACCGTCCTGGCAATATCTGTTTCCCGGAATATCTGGCAGAACAGGCCCAAGCGCTGGCGGCTCAATATCCGGATCTACTTAAAGTAACTGTGCTCAATGAACAGCAAATGGCTGACCTTGGCATGGGGGCCTTCCTTGCAGTCAGCAAAGGTTCAGACCGTCCAGGCCGTATTATTACGATTGAATATCTGGCGCATCGTCAAGAAGCACCAGTGGTATTACTGGGTAAAGGCATTACTTTTGATACCGGTGGTATTTCATTAAAACCAGGCGCTGGCATGGACGAAATGAAATACGATATGTGCGGTGCAGCTTCAGTTCTGGGCACGCTTCGTGCACTATGTGAATCTCGTTTACCAATTCACGTTGTAGGTGCGATTGCTGCAGCGGAAAATATGCCGTCTGGCAAAGCAACACGTCCAGGTGACATCGTCACCACCATGAGTGGTCAAACCGTTGAAATTTTAAATACTGATGCTGAAGGCCGTCTGGTACTCTGCGATGCATTAACTTATGTGAAACGCTTTAATCCTGCTCTGGTGATTGATATTGCAACTCTAACCGGTGCTTGTGTAGTGGCGTTAGGTTCAGTCTTGACCGGTATGTTTACGCCAGACAATGAGCTGGCTGCAGAACTTGAAACCGCCGGCCAAAACGCATTTGACCGTGTATGGCGCATGCCGGTACTGGACGACTATCAAGAACAACTGGATTCTCCATTTGCGGATATTGCCAATATTGGTGGTCCTAAAGCTGGTTCTGTAACAGCTGCATGCTTCCTGCAACGTTTTACACGTGACTATCGCTGGGCTCACCTGGATATTGCAGGTACTGCATGGAATTCAGGTCCAAATAAAGGCGCAACTGGCCGTCCAGTACCTCTATTAATGCAATTCCTGGCTAATCGCGTTCAAAAGCATGGCTAAGGTCAGCTTTTATTTATTTGAAAAAAGTCCTGAACGACAAGTGGACAGCACTTGTCGTTTATGCCGTAAAATTTTGCGTCAGCCAGAGCGCATCTG
The DNA here is from genome assembly GCF_000804305.1 of Acinetobacter sp. YZS-X1-1. NCBI lineage: Bacteria > Pseudomonadati > Pseudomonadota > Gammaproteobacteria > Moraxellales > Moraxellaceae > Acinetobacter > Acinetobacter sp. YZS-X1-1. The sequence goes on from NZ_JWHB01000001.1 coordinate 221,224, forward strand.
GCTGCTGTGTGCTGATCCTGCTTTACAGCAGGAACTGGATGAAAAGCTATGGAACTTTGATCCTGCCAGCTTTATTCCGCATGGAATCGATCAGCCAGATGCAACCGTTTGTATCTCGGCTCAATTACCAGAGCAGTCGGGCTGGATTATTTTTAATTTTAATCCGGAAGCACTTGAACCTGATGCGAAATTTAGTCACATTATTGAGATTATTGAAAACAATGAACCGGCCAAACAGCTGGGACGTGAAAAATATAAACAATATCGTCGCTTTGGCATTCAGCCAAATACCTTTAAGCTCTAAGTAATCACGTGAACAAGGAGATGCAAGTGGCATTAAATGTAGGTCCAGATTTTAAACAGCGCTGGTTAAACACGCCTGAGGCTGTACGTCAGACCTTTATCGATGACCTCTCGCGCATCTGTGAAGTACTTAAGCCTGAAACCGCTGTAGAAGAATGGCTGGTCCGCGACCAGCAGTTACAGAAAGAGTCTGAGCGTAAAATTGAAGCAGCGTATGCACAGCGCAAGGCCGAACTGATTGAAGAAGCACGCATTCGCAGACAACGGGCACTCGAAAAGGCCTTAGCCGAAAAACGTGCTGAAGAACAGGCTTATGCCGAACAGCTACGCCGTGATGAAGAGCGGAAATTTGCCGAGCAAACCCAGAAGCTGGCTGAAATGCGTCATATACTGGATACTGAAGTTCAGGATTATGCCGCACGCTATCAGAAAAATCCGGATCAGGTCCTCGACTTTGCCAAAGGTCGCTTAAATATCGATGATACCCAGATTTTGTCTGAGCTGGAAAGCTTACGGTTACGTCTGGAACTCGAAGCAGAAACTGTGATTGAACAAACCATCAATGCACTGCGTGAGAAATTACACGCTGCAGCCAAAGAAGAAATTGACTATATTCTGAAAAATTCTGATCTGGCTGAGTAAAGTTGATCGTCATTTGGCTGAAATAGTCTTTTTATTTTTCAGCCTTAACTCCTTGCTTGCCTTGTTTAAACTTATTCTATCTAGCTAAAATTTACTTTAAAATTAAAACAAGTCAGCCAGTAAAAATGCGGTATTACCAAGCAGATAGCCCACCCCTAGCAAAGTGCTGATCCAGAGAATTCCCCCAGTTACATTATAAAAACTGAAAGTCGCAAAGCTCATATGGCCAGAACCTGCCGCAAAAGGACCGAAGGAACGTACAAAGGGAATAAAACGCGCAATTAAGATCGTCTTGCCACCATGTTTCATAAAATAATGATTGGTTTTGACCATATATTCGGGTTTGAAAAACCGTGAATGTTCATTGAAATACTTTAATCCGAGCACCCTGCCCGAATAATAATTCACGGTATAACCCAAGATCGAAGCAATCAGCAGCAATAATCCCATGGAGTGCAAGGTAATCAGATCGGAGCTGGAACACAGCGCACCGACAGCAATCAACAAACTGTCACCTGGCAAAAAGAAGAAAAACGGCGAACCTGTTTCCGCAAAAATCACCAGGAACAAAATTGCATAGATCCATACCCCATACTGCTCCAGTAATAAGGGTAAAGACTGTTCAAGATGAAGTAAAAAATCGAGCATTCGACCTGTCCACTGGGGCTAAAATCGCGAGTTGAGCCACGTATTATCCCGAAAAATAAAAAAACAGTCTAATTTTTCAATTAGATTGTCTGGTAATTGTGCAGCTAATTTATTTCAAAAAGCCATTTTCGGCTAAGAATTCCATGCTGATTTTAGACTGTTCTGTAGTTTCTGCGGCCTTGTCACCAAGCAATAAACGCTCGATATAACGCGCCAGTATATCCACTTCCAGATTGACTTTAGTGCCTAGCTTCCAGGTACTAATATTGGTACGTTCGGCTGTATGCGGGATCAGATTCAGACTAAGGATATTTCCACGTAAGTGATTGATGGTCAGGCTGATGCCATCTACTGTTATAGAGCCCTTCTCTGCCAGATATTTGGCAATTTCTTTCGGTGCAGTCACTTCAAAGTAGATGGAACGGGCATCGGAGCGTACCACCGTAATTTCACCAACCGCATCGACATGACCAGAGACGATATGTCCGCCAAAGCGTGTAGTTGGCAGCATTGCCTTTTCGACATTTACAGGTTGGCCGGCTTTCCAGTTAGCCAGTGTAGTCCGGTCCAGACTTTCACGTGATACGTCTGCAGCATACCAGTTCTCACCCCAGTCAATTACGGTCAGACAGATGCCATTGGTGGCAATCGAATCACCTAGATGTACATCAGACATATCCAGATCCGTCTGGATGCGTAAACGCACATCACCACCAACGCTTTGCAGGCTCTCGACCTTGCCCAGACTTTCAATAATACCTGTAAACATCTTTATTTCCTTTTTCTCTGCGCTTACCACAAGGCCAATTGGGTACTCACCCCGGTCGTATCCACACCGCCCAGCTCGGCATAATGATGCAACTGGCTCAGTAACTGACGAATTGGTGGACCTGACTTGGCATGCGTGTCGGTAATTACAATAAATTCTAGTACGCGTGCACGTTCAGACTGGCGCTGTTTGCTGACACGATAACGTGGCACATCCTGAGTGAGCAAGGTTACACGGCCGCGTTTCAGGTTGGCCTGCAACAAATCTGTGGCACTGATATTACCATCGGTCGAATAACTGGTCAGGATAAAACGCGCATTAATGGTCGCCAACAAAGTTTCATAGGCTTCTTTGGCATGCTTTGACGAGTTGTACTGACTTGGACGTTCTTTACGCCATGCACGGTCAATCCCGCTCTTGAAGCCTTTAGTATCTGGTGTAGGCAGATCTACCTGATCCCATAGTGTTAAAGCATTCAGCACATGATAGTTGCTGCTATAGGCGTGCTGGTTATACGGTGGATCCAGATAAGCTACATCGACTTCAAAACCACTCATCTGATTGGCCAGATGCTGGGCATCGACACACCACATTTCTGCGGCAGGCCCTTGATGCTTAGCATCTTCACAGAAACGGCTTGGCGTTAACCAAAGTAGTGATTCAATACGTTCTAGTGCAGTTTGGGTCTTACCGCCCCAACCATGATGGAAACTTTTAAATACACCTGAAGTATTGCTGACAAAACTGGCTGAATAAAGTAATGGTGCCAGCAAGGCACTCATTTCCACGTCATCAATCGCACCTTGCGCTTGCCAAGTGGCAATCTGCTGACGGATGGCATCGATACGCATGCCGTTACGGCGTTTGAAGAATAAACGGTCACGGGTCGGATCATAGATTTCGTCATTGCGTGGACACAGATTATGCGTCACCCAGCCTTTGACTTCAGGCAGACGGTTCAGATAATCAATTGCTTTCTGATAGCCACCCAATTCTTTAAATGCAGGTGCATCAGTACAAGCCAGAACTGCATGATTCAGCGCATGGCTATACGGTTCCCAGTCATTGGCAATCACACGATAGCCATTTTGACGTGCTAAACGCGACACCACACCAGAACCAGCAAAGAAATCAGCAAAAATCGGCGCACGGCCATCTTCACGTTTTAAGGTTCCCGTGCTCTCAAGTGCTTCCAGAATTAAATGTAGTAAACGGCGCTTGTTCCCCAAATAAGGAACCAACTGATGGAAAAGATATTCATCGGTAGTACGTGCCGCATGGCGGCGTTTGTGATAAACCGTAGACTCTGAATTCATAGTGTCTCTTGAGAAGGAATTAACCTGAAGCGCACGTCATCACCCACGCGAGTGACATCCTGTAGCTTGAATCGAAGTTGTTCTGCCATTCGGCTAAATTCTGCATTGAACATACTACGCGCAGTTTGCCCCAATAAGGTCGGTGCAACATAACTGATGAGTTCATCCACCAGTCCTGCCTGTAAAAATGCGGTAGATAAGGTTGCGCCTGACTCAACCAGCACATCATAAATCTGATGCTGCTGAACCAGTTGCTGTAATAATTCTTTTAAAGGCTGAATTTCGAGTTGGATCACACCCAACTCAGCCAGCTCCTGACGATAAGGCCCCATCACCATTACCGTTTCTGGATTTTTCAAGAGCTTGGCAGTGAGTGGCAAACGCCCCTGGCGATCCAGAATAATCCGTTTTGGCTGAACGATGCTGCTGATGTCATCGATACCTTTCAGACTGCGGACATTCAACTGACAGTCATCTGCTAATACCGTATCAATCCCGGTAATTACTGCACCGGAAATCGCACGCCAATGTTGTACATCCTGTCGAGCCTCTACACCAGTAATCCATTTTGATTCACCCGATGCCATTGCCGTACGGCCATCCAGACTGGATGCAATTTTTAGACGCACATAAGGCATACCGGTTGCCATGGCTTTCAGGAAGCCATCATTTAGTAGATGCGCTTCATCTTCACAGATGCCAACTTCCACTTCGATACCGGCCTCTTTCAGGATCTGCACACCTTTTCCAGCGACCAGTGGATTCGGATCAGGACAAGCCACAATCACTTTGGCTAAGCCTGCTTCAACCAGACCTTTGGCACACGGCGGTGTACGGCCATAATGTGCGCACGGCTCCAGAGTGACATAAGCCGTTGCTCCACGTGCCTGTTCACCCGCCTGACGCATGGCAAAAACTTCCGCATGAGGTTGACCTGCTTTAGGGTGAAAACCTTCACCTACGATTATGCCATCTTTGACAATGACACAGCCGACATTCGGGTTGGGTTTAGTGGAGTACTGTCCCTGACGTGCCAGTTCGATGGCACGGCGCATCCAGATTTGATCTTGAGTGAGTTCAGTCATGCTTATTCTTGAAACTCACCGCGTTGCTGCATTTGTTCAATCTGACGACGAAAGGCTTCGACATCCTGGAAGTCCTGATAGACTGAAGCAAAACGGACATAAGCGACATGATCAAGTGCAAATAGAGATTGCATGACAATTTCACCAATCGTGCGTGATTTCACATCACGTTCACCCAAACGGCGAATCTGTAATTGAATATCACTGAGCACCGTTTCAATCTGTTCTTGCGTCACAGGACGTTTCTGCAAGGCATGCATCAGTGAACGGCGTAATTTGGCTTCATCAAAGGGTTCATTCTTGCCATCAGATTTAATGACACGCGGCATCACCACTTCATAACTTTCAAAGGTGGTAAAGCGTTCATTACAACTGACGCATTCACGACGGCGGCGAATCTGGCAACCTTCAGCGGCCAGGCGTGAATCAATCACTTTACTGTCTGGTGTATTGCAAAATGGGCAATGCATAGCGGTTTAATTGAACAAATCCTGATGATTTCCGAGTGTAGCAAAAATTCCAAACTTTGTAGAGTTTTACGCAACATATAGAAAAAAAACAGCCCATATGGGCTGTTTTACACAATATATTGATTATTGTTTTAGCAGATTATTCTACGCGTTCGCCATGTTGACTCAAGTCCAGACCCATACGTTCATCATCAGAAGAAACACGGATACCGATGATCAGATCGATCACCTTAAGAATCACAAAAGTTAATACTGCAGAGTAAGCGATGGTTGCAAGTACACCTTCAACTTGAACCCAAAGTTGGCTCATTACATTTGCTGGAGCAGCATCACCCATGATGAATTCGCTTGCAAAGAATGCTGTCAGAATCGCACCAACGATACCACCGACGCCATGCAGACCAAAGGCATCTAGAGAATCGTCGGCTTTCAGTACACGTTTCAAGGCAGTAATACCCCAGAAACATACCACACCACCGATCAGACCCATTGCCAGTGCACCACCGACAGTAACGAAACCAGCTGCTGGAGTAATCACCACCAGACCTGCTACCGCACCAGAAGCACCGCCTAATACAGAGGCTTTACCACGTACTACTTTTTCAGTAATTAACCAAGAGATTGCTGCTGCCGCTGCTGCAACTTGAGTTACGATCAGCGCATAGCCTGCAGAACCATTTGCACCCAATGCTGAACCACCGTTGAAGCCGAACCAGCCTACCCAAAGTAAGCTTGCACCGACGACGGTTAAAGTCAGATTATGTGGCGCCATTGATTCACGGCCAAGGCCCATACGTTTACCTAGCATGTAGGCTGCAACCAGACCCGCTACACCTGAGTTGATGTGAACGACTGTACCACCAGCAAAGTCAAGCGCACCATCGTTGCCTAACCAGCCACCACCCCATACCCAGTGAGTAATTGGCGCATAAACCAGAATCACCCAAAGTGTAATAAATGCCACAAAAGCACCAAACTTCATACGTTCCGCAATTGAACCGCTGATGATGGCAACCGTAATAATGGCAAACGTCATTTGGAAGATCACGAACAGGATTTCAGGAATTGTGCCGGATAGCGCATCGGTGGTTATTCCAGCCAGCATGAGCTTGTCCAGACTGCCGATAAAGGCATTTCCTTCACCAAAGGCCAAGGTATAGCCAATCACGACCCAAGCAATACTGACTACGGCTGCAGCAACAAAGCTGTGTGCCATTGTTGCCAGCACATTTTTCTTACGAACCATACCGCCATAGAACAGGGCTAAACCTGGAATGGTCATCAGTAATACAAGGGCTGTTGAAGTGAGAATCCAGGCTGTATCGCCAGTATCGAGAGTAGCTTCTTCTTCTGCAGGCGCTGCTGGTTCAGCTGGCGCCACTTCAGCAATCTCTGCTGTAGTTGTGTCTGTTGTTGTAAGTGAAGTATCACCAGTCTCTGCAACAAGTGCGACTTCTTCAGTAGGTGTTGGTGCTGTTACGGCCTCTTCAGCCCACGCAACAGAACCACCTAAAAGAGCGCTGGACAAGCCGAACGCCATTAGCATTTTTTTCATTCGTATCCCCCAACCATGTTTTTTGTGAGTTATTAGGTACTCAGCAAACTTCGTGCCAAATTAAACAGCGTCTGCACCTGTTTCACCGGTACGAATACGGATGACTTGTTCTAAGTTAGTTACGAAAATTTTTCCGTCACCGATTTTGCCAGTGCTTGCAACACGAGTAATTGATTCAATTACCGAATCAACCATTTCGTCGCTGATTGCGATTTCAATTTTGACTTTCGGTAGGAAATCTACAACGTATTCAGCACCACGATAAAGTTCAGTATGGCCTTTTTGACGACCAAAGCCTTTGACTTCAGTCACAGTGATGCCTTGAACACCAATTTCAGATAATGCTTCACGCACATCATCCAATTTGAAAGGTTTTACAATTGCAGTTACGAGCTTCATGTTTGTTTTCCTTCGGCTTATTTCACCAGTAAGGTTTTATGTTCAAATTTCATGCCAAGATTCCTAAGGTCGGGGGAAATTAGAAAGCCCGGCACGATGTTTCTTGCTTCTTTATTTTATACTTATAACGTATTGGAATCTGCACAAATTGGATATTTTTTATGTGGATTTTTACAATATTACTAATCGAAGCAGCCTATATTTTATCTGAAATACTGTCAGTCACTCTTGCAGCAATGCTACACTGTCCGCGCATTTATATGGCGATGGATCGGATTATGATTGAAACCCTGTTACAAGCAATTTTGCAGCAAGTTGAACAACCTAAAAAGGATCTGGAACACAATCTACGTGCCCTGCTCAATGAAGCCGTTAGCAAGATGGATTTAGTGTCTAAAGAAGAGCTTGAACGCCAACGCACTGCCCTAAATAATGCCAATCAGCGTTTAAATGATTTACTAAAACAAGTCGAAGAGCTAGAAGAAAAAATCTCGATTAAAAAATAAGCACAACTACAGTGCACAAAAGACACGAGAACAATAAAAATAATGCACTATATTGGAACAACAATATGTCTTTTGCCAAAATTTATACGCGAGGCCTGTTAGGCCTGCATGCACCTTTAATTGAAGTCGAAGTCCATGTCAGTTCTGGCATGCCTTCCCTCACCATTGTGGGGCTTCCTGAAGCCGCAGTCAGAGAAAGTAAGGATCGGGTTCGCTCTGCCATTCTGAATAGTGGCTTTCAGTTTCCGACTAAACGCCTGACGATTAATCTGGCACCTGCCGATCTACCTAAAGATGGCTCACGTTTAGACTTGCCGATTGCGCTAGGAATTTTACTGGCCTCAGGGCAGCTTCCAGAAAATTGTACTGATAATCTTGAGTTTATTGGGGAGCTGGCCCTAGATGGTCAATTGCGGCCTGTAACAGGAATCCTGAGCATTGCAATCGCCTGCCAGCAGGCACATCACCAGCTGATCTTGCCTAGTCCGAATGCTCAGGAAGCCTCTCAGCTCCCGGATTTTCAGGTATTTGCTGCCAATCATTTGCAGGAAGTCTGTGCACATCTGGCTCAAGCAGAAACCTTGACCCCGTTTAAGACCAGTCCATTAGATCAGCATTCTTTTTATAAATTTGATCTAGCGGATGTGAAAGGACAATTGCGACCACGACGTGCCTTAGAAATTGCAGCTGCAGGTGGCCATTCCCTGCTGTTCCGCGGCCCACCTGGTACAGGTAAAACCTTGTTAGCATCGCGCCTCGCCAGTATTTTACCGCCCTTAAATACTCAGGAAAATCTGGAAGTTGCCAGTATCTATTCAATTGCTAATGCCAATCATCCCTTTGGCCAGCGGCCATTTCGGGCACCGCATCATACTGCTTCTGCCATTGCACTGGTCGGCGGTGGCTCACATCCTAAACCCGGAGAGATCACACTGGCGCATTTGGGGGTGTTATTTCTGGACGAATTGCCTGAGTTTGACCGCAAGGTTTTAGAAGTGTTACGTCAGCCGCTTGAGTCCAAAGAAATTGTGATTTCGCGTGCTTCCCGGCAAATTACTTTTCCAGCCAATTTTCAGCTGGTGGCAGCCATGAATCCTTGTCCATGCGGTTATGCATTTAATCAGGACAGCCGCTGTCAATGTTCACCTGAAACCATCAAGCGTTATCAGAACCGGATTTCTGGTCCATTACTGGATCGGATTGACCTACATATTGACGTACCACCTTTACAGGCACAGGAGTTACAGGACAATAAACCTGTCGAAAACTCTGAAACGGTCAGACAACGCGTGATTACCGCTTATAACATTCAGATCAAACGGCAAAATGCCTTAAACATGAGTCTTAGCCCAAAACAACTGGAACAATATGCCCCTCTCGATCCACCAGCTCAAAAAATGATTGAACTGGCTCAGCAGAAACTGAATTTATCAGCACGAGGCTATCATCGGATTTTGCGTGTTGCCCGAACCATTGCCGATCTTAATCAAAGTCCAGATATTCAGACTGGGCATTTATCGGAAGCCCTGTCTTATCGCGGGCAACACATTTAAATAATAAAAAAGGCGACTTAGAGTCGCCTTTTTATTTAGAGAAAATTAGAAGCTATAACCTAATCCGAATACTACTTTGTTCTTTTGTTTCACATCCATACGATCATAACCACCAATAATGTAATTGATGCTTGCAGTAACACCAGTATCTGCAAGAGGTTTACTTAAACCGATATCAAAATGACGGAAACCAAAGCTTTCACTGGTCTCTTCTACATGGTCACCTGACTTTTCATAAGCATATAAACCTAAAGCGGTGTCTAAGCTAAAGTCATTCGGCAGTGCATAGCTGTAGGTACCTTTGATATAAGTATCCCCTGCATTCCCCCAAGTCGTATCTTCAAGAAGAGTTTGTGCTGTAATACCTAAATCTTTATAGCTCAGACCTAATAACAGCTCAAATCCATTCGTTTCTTCATCAGATTCATAATAATAGTAGTAAGTCGTACCGATCGTTAAACCCAAATCATCATTTACCGAATGGCTGTAGCCTGCATAGAAATTATTTTCAAAAGCATCACGGCCTTCTTCAACCAAAGAATAATCTAAGGTAGAACCCCACCAACCAGCATAGAAGCCAGAGGCATGATTATAGTCAAGCCCACCTTGTAAAGTAGCTCCGCTATTTTCAGGTGTGTTGGTAATCCCACGCAGGTTATAACTTGAAAGTACACTGATATTTCCAGAAACTGAATGTTCAGCAGCTGGTTCATCTGCGAAAGTGAAAGAAGATGCAGCACCTAGTAAAGCAAAAGATAATACTTTTAATGTTGATTTCATTGTATGACTCCCCCAGATCGTCTGAGACGTTGTTATGATATTGATTAAACTCAAGTTCGAAATTTGCAAGAGCTATGCCAATCTGGAATAAAACAACTAAAATCTGATGAATAAAAATAAAACAAAGCACTAGGTGGTTGTTTTTTAATTATATTTAAATTTTTAAAAAAAGTACTTTGATAGATTCTTTTTAACATTAGCCCTTTTTCAAAGATTTATTTTCTTTTTTCGGCCTTATACATAATCATTTACAAGTTGCGCCATTTTGAAACTATTTTTGCTTTGATTAAATTTTGTGCTAAAAAAAGGTGCAGAAATAAATCGTAAAGAAGCAGATTGCTCTATTCAAGTTTTTGATTCTTGCCCAAACTCAGAAATTTCTGGATTAAAAAGTTCAAAATAGTGCTAAGCAACAAAAATTGACTCTCAAAGAATGACTTTTTATTATTCAGAAATCTATGCGCATTTTTGGATTTACAAATATTTAAATTAAGTATTTATATATTAAAATTCAATAGTTTATAGTAAAATTTTACTTTTAAGAAATAATTAATGAAGAGTCTGATACAAAAAATGAAGATTTTGAACACTTAACTTTTTCATTCTAAGAATTTTAATTTTAAACATTATCGATGCACTCATGAGTCATACCCTTCAGAGAATTTATATTTAAAAAATATCTTTGTTTTTATTTGTTTTTTTACTATATGGTCAGGATCTAGACTATTAGATATCTTACTATTATTCACATTAGATTAAAAAAATCCCTCGACTTTAGTGGAGTATCGTAAATAAAAATGACATTTATTCAGCGAATCTTATACAATTCCTAAAAATTTCCATCAATTTGTATAAGGCTCTCTCCCAATGCAAAACACAAAAAAATTAACATTGGCAGTTTTGATTCAGGCTGCATTGATCTCAACCGCTTTTGCTAGCGAGCAAAGTGAGTCTAAAGGTTTTGTAGAAGATGCAGAAGGATCTGTACTTTTCCGTACTGGTTATTTATCTCGTGATAAGAAAAATGGCGTAGCAGATACAAGTTCAGCTGCACAGACTGCAATCGTGAAACTGGATTCAGGTTTTACTCAAGGTGTGGTCGGCTTTGGTGCCGGGATCATCGGTGATGCATCATTCAAGCTTGGGGAAAATGCGCATGCTGGTAACGGCATGATTCCTCTCCATAATAATGGAGCAAAAGATGAGAATGGTCATGTTGATTCCTATGACCATTGGGCACGTGGCGGCGCTTATGTGAAAGCTCGTGTATCTAATACCACTGCTGTATATGGTACCCAAGTTTTAGATCTTCCTGTATTGGCATCAAATACTGCACGTCTCGTTCCTGAATACTTTGAAGGCGTATTAGTGACGAGTAATGAAATTGACAACCTGTCATTAACAGCTGGTAAATTTACTAAAAACCAATATTCAGACCAAATCAACTCTGATGGTAACGAGCTGGATCGTGCTGTTGTTTGGGGTGCGAAATATAAATTTAGTGATGCTTTAAACGCTTCTTACTATGGTACAGATATTAAAGACCGTTTAGACCGTCATTATGTAAATGCGAACTATAGCTATGCAGTAGCCAATGGCGGCACTTTAACTCACGATTTTAGTGGCTATCATACCGAGTGGGATAAAAAAGCTGACGGTGGTGCATATACTTATTCTCATACCACAAATGACTTAAGTAACTTAAGCAACAATATTTGGGCTATTTCTACCACTTACAATACTGGTCCGCACAATGTCATGGTGGCTTACCAACAAAATACTGGTAACACAGGCTATGACTATGGTTTGGGTCGCGGTGTAGGTGATGGTCATCAAACGATTTATCTACCAAACTCATACCTGTCTGACTTCATTGGTAATAATGAAAAATCAGCACAACTTCAATACACATTTGACTTCGGTGCTGTAAATGTTCCTGGTCTATCTTGGACTTCAGCATTTGTATATGGTTGGGATATTGATGTAGCAGGTAGTCCAGATCGTTCTCAGTTAGTGACTAATGATGCACAAGAACGTGAATTCTTTAACCAGGTGAAATACACTGTTCAATCTGGTTTTGCTAAAGATGCGAGCTTGCGTTTACGTCACTCTTACTACCGTGCAAGCAATGATTACCAATCTAACTACATTGGTGACACCAACGAATGGCGTATCTGGTTAGACATTCCTGTGAAATTATTCTAATTCACCCGAATTTCAAGCCATAATAAAAAACCTGCACATTGTGCAGGTTTTTTTGTTTAAGCTTTAAAAAGTTAAAGACTCAAACTGAAAAGCAAATGAATTATTTATTTGCTTCTGCATAAGCTGCAATTGAGCTGAGTACTTCCTGTTTTGCAACATCAGCACCTTCCCAACCACTTAACTTAACCCATTTACCTGGTTCCAAGTCTTTGTAGTGCTGGAAGAAGTGTTCGATTTGGCTGATCAGTAATGGAGGAAGATCAGTATATTCTTGAACATCTTTGTAGATCGGAGTCAGTTTGTCATGTGGAACTGCAACCAGTTTCGCATCAACACCACCGTCATCTTCCATGTTCAGTTTACCCACAGGACGGCAACGAATTACAGAACCTGGCTCTACTGGATGTGGAGTTACCACCAATACGTCTAGAGGGTCGCCATCTAGAGAAAGTGTATTTGGTACATAACCATAGTTTGCTGGGTAGAACATTGCTGTACCCATGAAACGGTCTACAAATAATGCATCAGAATCTTTATCGATTTCATATTTGATTGGTGCTGCATTTGCAGGAATTTCGATAATTACATAGATGTCGTTTGGCGCATCCTTACCCGCTGGGATATTGCTGTAGCTCATAGCATCACTCTTTAACAAGTTATATCTTTTAAAAACCGCGACAATTATAACGGTTTTTACAGATTTTTTTTGATTTTAAAATACCGAACTGTAAATATCTCGGCCTGCCTTTATTTTTGGCTTAAGAGATCTTGATAATTAACAGCAGTAAGGTAATTGGACATAATAAGGATAACAGCCAGACAATTGAACGTAAGGTCGACCAGTTCGCCAGATAACAGATCCCATAGATGACCCGAAAAACCAGATAGGCAATCCCAAAGGTCATGACCAGACTTTGTGTAACGACCATATATTCTGCCATCAGAATCGAGGCGATGAAGAGTGGTAAGCTTTCAAAGCTGTTCTGCTGAGCAGCATTGGCGCGACTGGCTAAGCCTGTAGACTTTTCTAAAAATGCCCGTGGATTCTGATTGTCTTTTGCACGAAACCCTGCCGATTTTTTCGCAATCAAGGTAAAAACATAAGGTAAAAGACAAGCTGCCAAAATGAGATAGATAACCCCACTAATGCTATGCATCTGATTTTTCTCTTGAGAATTTTTATGTCTATCATAGCATGGCGTTTCGTGAATAAATTTTGTTAAATAGAGTGTTTTTATAAATGATTAAGGATTCACTATGGTCAGCCCTGATCAAAATGAAATGTTCGATGTCCTCGAGAAACAGCGCCAGCATCAACGTCAAGTGGATCGCGTATTAAAAATCGTATTACCGATTGTTGCATTTCTAATGGCCGTCATTTGTGCCAATATGAATATTTGGTCTCCCCTCTTCACCTTTGCCATCTTATGGATTGCCTTCTATGCCGTGGGCATCAAACGTATGCCGATCTGGCATTGGGTAGTCGCGATCATCATTTATTGTCTGATAGATAATATTCTCAGTTATGGCAGTTTTAATTTGAGAGGATTTAACCGCCAGTTTGGCACCATGTTTATTTTCTTGGGTGTAATCGGGGTAGGACGTCCTTACTTTGACCGCTGGCTAATGAAAAAAGAGAATTAAAAAAGCGCCCTTAGGCGCTTTTTTAATTGCAGGATTTATGCAGTCTTACGTAGGTCTTTACGCAGAATTTTGCCTACGTTAGATTTCGGTAATTCATCCATAAATTCCACATAACGTGGGCGTTTATAACCGGTCAGGTTTTCTTTCGCAAATGCCAGAACTTCTTCAGTCGTCAATGAAGGATCTTTCTTCACAACAAACAATTTTGGCACTTCACCTGATTTTTCATCTGGTACACCAATTGCAGCCACTTCCAGTACTTTTGGATGTTTCGCAACGACTTCTTCAATTTCAGAAGGATAAACGTTGAAGCCAGAGACCAGAATCATGTCTTTCTTACGGTCAACGATTTTGATATAACCACGTGAATCCATAACACCGATATCACCAGTACGGAAGAAGCCATTTACCATCACTTTATCGGTTTCATCCGGACGGTTCCAATAGCCTTTCATCACTTGAGGACCACGGATTGAGATTTCACCCTGCTCACCGAGTGCAACTTCATTACCGTCATCATCAAGAATACCAACTTCAGTTGAAGGTAACGGAATACCAATCGTACCGCTGAATTCTTCAGATGCTGGTGGGTTTGCAGTTGCCACTGGAGAAGTTTCAGACAGGCCATAACCTTCAATGATGTTAGTGCCAGTAATTTTCTTCCAAGCTTCTGCAGTAGAAGGCAGAACAGCCATACCACCGCCCATCGCCATTTTTAAACGGCTATGATCCAGTTGCTTGAACTCTTCGTTGTTTACAAGCGCATTAAACAGCGTGTTCACAGCAGGGAAGAATGTTGGCTGGTATTTACGTAATTCTTTCATCACCGCAGGCAGGTCACGCGGATTTGGAATCAGAACGTTCGCCTGACCTTTATACATGCCGTAAAGTGCACAGACCATGAAAGCAAAGATGTGATAAAGCGGTAAAGCACAGAAAATACGGTCATCTGGCTGGCCATCTTGCGCACCGAATTTGCTCTGGAAGATACCGTCACACTGCAACAGATTAGCAACCAGGTTACGATGGGTCAGTTCAGCACCTTTAGAAACACCAGTAGTACCACCTGTGTACTGAAGTACAGCAGTATCACTTAAAGTCAATTCAGGGCGTTTATAGTTGCTTGGGTTAACTTTATTCAGGGCTGCATTGAACTTGATGTGACCTGGAATATCCCATGCCGGAATCTGCTTACGTACTGAACGTAATACAAAGTTCACCAAAGTACCTTTTAAAGCACCCAGCATGTCACCCACAGAAGCAACCACGACGTGCTTCACAGGTGTTTTGCCAATAATTGACTGATAAACGCTTGCAAAATTCTCAATAATGACTAGAACTTCAGCGCCAGAATCTTTTAACTGATGCTCAAGCTCACGTGATGTATACAGTGGATTTACATTCACCAGTACTAAACCAGCGCGGAACACCCCCAATGCTACGACTGGATACTGAAGAACGTTTGGCATCATTACGGCAACACGTGTGCCTTTTGCCAGACCCAAACTTTGTAAATATGCTGCGAATTTACGACTAGCTTCTTCCAACTCATTGAACGTTAAAGTCTTATCCATAAAGATAAAGGCATCACGTGAGCCAAATTTTTGGAAATTGCGTTCAAAAATATCAACCAGAGATGTATTTTCTGCTGGTAATTCTACAGTTTCTGGAATCCCTGTTTTTTGGTATTCAGCGAACCAAATTTTTTCCATAATGCCAATCTCTCCAATCATAATCCTTAGTAGTTCAACTGTTTTTTTCAATGCTGCACGTCATTTTTTAGACTTGTATATGTGCAACATTGCATCCATTTGTCGAATCGTTACTCATATATAACGTATTTCGATTCATGGATGCTAGTATTATCTTTGAATCAACAGTTTATTTGCTTTTTGATATCCACGTGGTAACAGGGTTCCTTTAGAGCCTCGTTTCCCAATATATTTTTGCAGGTCATCCCCTTTAAGTTTTAATTGTTGCTGTCCTGCAAGCACTTGAATTGTTTCATCAAGTTTCAATATTGTCATAAATAAAATTTGATCTTTATCTTCAAGTTGTATCAATTTATTACCTTTACCTTTATTGAGTACAGGTAATTCCGACAGATCAATAACCAGTAGACGGCCAGCTGAACTGAGTAGTGCAACATGAGTTGCATCTTCCAGTGGCTGCAAGTTCATGACCTGCGCGCCTTCAGATAGATTCAAGAAAGCCTTACCTGCTTTGGCATTGGTATCCAGCTGCTTGGCCTGGGTTTTAAATCCATAACCTTTACTGCTGACTGCCAGGATTTCCGCATCATCTTCAGCGACCAACACCTGCTTGAAGCCTACCCCGCTTGCCGGAGACAGTTTTGAACTCAATGGTTCACCAAGTCCTCGTGCCGATGGCAGGCTATTGATTGGCAAGCCATAGCTACGGCCACTATCGTCTAATACATAGACGCGTTGATTAGACTTACCTTGGGCATGACTAAGGTATTGATCGCCCGCACGGAAATTCAGATTTTCAGCATCCACTTCATGCCCTTTGGCACAGCGAATCCAGCCCGCTTCAGACAGTACTACCGTTACAGGATCCGCTGGCAGCATTTCAGTTTCATCAATTGCAGCGGCTTCGGCACGTTGTACGATTGGAGAACGGCGATCATCCCCAAATTTCTTGGCATCTTCTTTTAGTTCATTGATGATCAAGGTTTTTAAAGACTCAGGATTCGCCAGCTGTTCACGAATCACCGCAGCTTTGGCTTCCAGCTCTTCCTGTTCGCGGCGCAGTTCCATTTCTTCGAGTTTGGCCAGATGACGCAGCTTGAGTTCTAAAATGGCTTCGGCCTGAATCTCATCAATACCGAACCGTTCCATCAACACCGGTTTAGGCTGATCTTCCTCACGAATAATCCGAATCACTTCATCAATATTTAGGTAAGCAATGATCAAACCGCCGAGAATATGCAGGCGTTTTTCGATCTTGTTCAGATGATATTGCAGACGGCGAGTAACAGTAGTCTTACGGATTTCGATCCATTCCAGCAGAATACGACGAATCGATTTCACTTGTGGACGGCCATCCGCACCAATCATGTTCATATTGACGCGATAGCTGGATTCGAGATCAGTAGTCGCAAACAGGTGGCTCATTACTGCTTCCGCATCAATACGGTTCGAACGCAGTACCACCACTAAACGTGTTGGATTCTCATGATCCGATTCATCACGAACATCAGTGACCAACGGCAATTTTTTCACCTGCATTTGATCTGCAATCTGGCTGATGATTTTTGAACCGGATACCTGATACGGCAATTCGGTAATCACGATTTCATTTTTATCAATGGTATATACCGCACGCATGCGATAGCTGCCACGACCTGTCGTCTGAATTTTAAGCAGCTCTGATGGTGGCGTGATGATTTCTGCTTTGGTCGGTAAATCCGGTCCCGGAATGTATTCTGCCATTTTGGCATCGGTCAGGTTCGGATTACGGATCAGGGCGATAGTACCTTTCACCACTTCGCGCAAGTTGTGCGGCGGAATATCGGTCGCCATCCCCACAGCAATCCCTGTGGTACCATTTAACAGGATATTGGGAACACGTGCCGGCAAGTTGATCGGTTCTTTCATCGAACCATCAAAGTTATCCTGCCAGTCACAGGTACCCTGTCCTAGTTCGGATAAAAGCAGTTCGCTATATTGCGACAGTTTGGCTTCGGTATAACGCATCGCCGCGAAGGATTTAGGATCATCCGGTGAACCCCAGTTGCCCTGTCCTTCAATAAATGGATAGCGATAACTGAATGGCTGCGCCATCAGGACCATGGCTTCATAACAAGCCGAGTCACCATGTGGGTGGTATTTACCCAGTACATCCCCGACAGTACGTGCCGATTTTTTCGGTTTACTGGTCCATTTCAGACCCAGTTCACTCATGGCATAGACAATACGGCGCTGTACCGGTTTCAAACCGTCACTGATATGTGGCAATGCACGATCCATAATCACGTACATGGCATAATTTAAATAAGCTTGTTCGGTAAATTCGGCTACGGAACGGTTTTCTGTCGCATGATGCGCAAGGCTTGTCATAACAACCTATAATCCTAAAATTCGTTTTTGTATCAATGTTTCTTATGCTAAGTCGCGGCTGTGTGCTGCACAAGGGCAGTAAACTACACAGCGCGACAAATCGTGTCTTATGGGCTAAAAATATCCACTTTATAGCAGCTGAGCAACTAAAAAATCACCAACCTTATAAACCCATGGATTCTAGCGTCTTGCCCTTGGTCTCTTCACCCAGAACTAAAATGACCACAGCTACTGCGATTAATACTGCAGTAAACATGGTAAAGACGTAACTGAAACCATTTGGCATCCCCATCAAATGGGTTACGGCAAAAGGTGCAGCAATCCCGCCAATACGGCCAATTGCACCGGCCCAGCCTGAACCAAAAGCACGGATATTGGTTGGATACTGTTCTGGTGTATAGGTATAAAGAACGCCCCATGCTCCCAGATTAAAGAAGGACATCAGACAACCCCAGATCACGATCTCGGTGACACTACCGGACTGGCCAAAGAAATAAGCAGAGATGGCACACATGCCAATAAAGCCAGCTAAAGTTGCCTTACGACCGAGTTTTTCGACCAGCCATGCTGCCGCAATATAACCCGGCAATTGCGCCAGAATCATAACTAGGACGTATTCAAACGACTGCACGATGGTATAGCCTTCCTTGACCAGAAGGCTTGGTAACCAGGTAAAAATACCATAATAGGAGAAAACGATTCCAAACCAGATCAGCCACAGCATCAAGGTTCGGCGGGCAAAAATACCACTCCAGAGCTGGGTAAACGAGATATTCTGCTTGGCAGCCACGGGTTTAACTTCAAAGATTTCCATGACTTCGACGCCGCATTTGCGCTCAATCTTTTTGACCAGAGCCTGCGCTTGATCTATCCGGCCACGATTGATCAGATACGGCACCGACTCAGGCACCAGTTTCCAGATTACGATGGCATACAATGCCGGTATCCCGCCAATCATGAATGCAGCTTGCCAGCCAAAATCAGGAATCACAAAACGTGACACCAGTGCAGCCACCAGCCAGCCCAAGCCCCAGAAACTTTCCAGCAGCACAATGAAACGACCACGTACCCGTGCCGGGATATATTCACTGACCAGAGTCACCGCAACCGGCAACTGCCCCCCTAATCCCAGACCGACAATAAAACGGAATACCAGTAACCAGGTCAGATTCGGCGCAAAGGCACAGGCAGCAGTCGCCAGACTATAAATCACCAGCGTACTGGCAAATACCGTTTTACGTCCCCAGCGATCTGCCAGTCCACCTGAGAAAATCGCCCCGATCGCCATACCGATAAAACCGATCGAAACCACCCAGCTTTTCTGGTCAGCGGTCATCTGCCAGTCTTCAGCCATTTTCGCCAGAATAAAGGAAATCAATCCCGTATCCATGGCATCAAACATCCATCCAAGACCAATCACCCATAAAAGAGTGTAGTGGAACTTGCCGATCGGCAAGCGCTGTATCCGAGAAACTAAATCCATAACAAAAATCTCTGATCAGGTGAAAAGGGAGATGCTGCTGTCCCAACAGGAGGTTTGATTTTTTATTTTTTTATACTACGAATACGTACGCCTGCGGGAAGTTTTCCCTCCCGCAGTTACCATAATTCATATCAAGATTCGTCTTTGGATGAAGCGGACTGTTCGTCATCATCCTTATAGATAAACTTTGGCATTTCCAGACCGAAATAGATTGCAATCAGACGCAAGCTAAAGCCAAAAATTAAGGTAGAAATAATGGTCAGTTCGAGTGACAGACCGAAATTGCTGCAGAGCCAGTAGAAAATAACTGCAACAAAGGAAATACTGGCATACAGTTCACGGCGGAAGACTAAGGGCACATCATTACATAAAATGTCACGTAAAATACCGCCCGATACTCCGGTCAGAACGCCAGCGACCGCACTGACTACAAAGCCATGGCCCATCTCTAGCGCAATCTGGCAGCCAATGATAGTAAAGCCAATCAGGCCCAAGGCATCCAGTACCAGGAAGATATTGCGTAAATGACGCATCCATTTGGCAATCAGGATGGTGACAAAGGCGGCACAACAGGTCAGCACCAGATATTCCGGGTGTTTGACCCACGTCAAGGGATAATGGCCAAGCAGTACATCACGTACCGAACCACCACCGAGCGCCGTGACACAGGCAATGATCGTAACCCCGAACCAGTCCATACTACGCCGACCGGCAGACAAAGCTCCGGTCATGGCTTCAGCGGTAATTGCAATAATATAGATGACGGTCAGTAACATCGCCCTGCTTCCACCTGAGGCTATGAGATGGCGGCTATTCTAAGCTAAATCTATGTGAAAATTATAAAAAATGCGCACAACATTGCTTAAATTTTTTCCCGGAGCCACAGATGCACGGCTGTTTCATTGTAAACTGTTGATCTGTCGTTGGATCTAGAAAGTACCAGCGATTCTCGAACTTTACAAAATGTGAAATTTCATGATGAATCTGGGCCTGCTTGCCATCGTGATAATGTGCTTTGAACTCGACCAGCGCATGGGTCTTGTCCAGCTTTTCATTGGCCTGCACGATTTCCAACTTCAGCCATTGATTGGTTCTACTCCATTCAGCAATGGCTGGCATGTCCAAAGCCTGCTGCTGTCCACGGGCAGTAGTCTGCTGGATATAATCAATTTCATGCTTGGCAAAGGCACTATACCGCGAGCGCATTAATTGTTCGGCGTTTTGAGCCAATTGCTGGCCCTGATGTAGTGGCTGGCAACAGCTTGCATATTCACCTCGTCCACATGGACATGCTTCTGACATATTGATTCCATAAAAAATAGCCCGACAATGCGGGCTATTTTAGCAAAATTTTAGCTTTACCCTTCGGGCGTTGAATTAGTCTTTCCGGTTCGCTGGGGCAATAATATGCACCTTATCAATCTTGTGGCCGTCCATAGTAACCACCTCAAAGATATAATCATCTGCTTCGAGCTTTTCGCCATTTTCCGGCAAGCGTCCCAGATGGAACAGGATATAACCCGACAAAGTCGAATATTCTTCCGTTTCATTGACCAGATCACGATCCAGAAGCAGTGACACATGGCGAATATCGGTTGAACCATCCAGAATCAGGCTGCCATCTTCCAGGCTCTCTACGGCTGCTTCTAGCTGATCTTCATCCGGGAATTCACCGGCAATCGCTTCCAATACATCAATCGGTGTCGCTACACCTTCGATCGAACCATATTCATTCAATACCAGGGCCATTTGTAGCGGTGCCTGACGTAGCTGATCCATGACCATCAAGACCTGAGCATTTTCATGCACAATCACTGGTTCACGCAGATGTTTTTCGAAGTCCAAAATACCTGTTTCGATGTATTCATTCAGGACTTTATGGGTTAGCACGACCCCAGCAATATTGTCCAGTTCACCACGCGCCACAATCAAACGTGAATGACTCATATGCAATAACTGCTCTTTGATGCTGGCAGGATCATCTTCCAGATCAATCCATTCCAGTTCAGGACGTGGTGTCATCACCGATTTCACCGGACGTTCTGATAGACCCAGTACGCCCTGCACCATGACGCTATGGTAGACCCCACTTTCGTCGTCATCAAAGACTTCATCAGCAAAGGCACGCGTCGCCAGTACATCTTCCGGCTCAGAAGAATCATTGTCCTGAGCCGGTTTCCCGCCCAGCATACGCATTACGGCAGACGCAGTACGGTAACGCATATCAGTCGTGGTGACCATTTTTTCCTGATTGCGTTTCATGGTCTGGTTAATGAACTCGACAATTACCGAGAAACCAATCGCGGCATATAGATAGCCTTTTGGAATATGGAAACCGAAGCCTTCAACCACCAGCGAGAAACCAATCATCATCAGGAAGCCCAGACAGAGAATCACTACTGTCGGGTGCTTGTTGACGAAATCCATGAGAGCTTTAGAAGCCCACAACATGATACCGACCGCAATAATCACCGCGATCATCATCACAGACAGGTCTTTGACCATACCGACTGCAGTAATCACACTATCGAGCGAGAATACGGCGTCCAGTACCACGATCTGCACAATCACCATCCAGAACACCGCCTGAACCGGATTTTCTTCCTTGGTTACAGGTTTAGCTTCCAGACGCTCATGCAATTCCATGGTGCCTTTAAACAGCAGGAATACACCACCGAATAATAAGATCAGGTCGCGTCCTGAAAATGGATGCTCAAAGATATGGAATAGCGGTTCGGTAAGCGTTACGACCCAGGCAATCGATGCCAGTAACACCAGTCGCATTAACAGCGCTAAACCCAGACCGGTAATACGCGCCGCATTACGCTGTTCGGGTGGAAGTTTTTCAGCCAGAATTGCAATAAAGACCAAGTTATCGATCCCGAGTACAATTTCAAGAACAATCAGTGTGAGTAAGCCAATCCAGGCAGAGGGATCTGACATCCATTCAAAAATCATCGCATCTGCTCCTCTACCCCAGGAGAAAGGCAAGTATTTGCATGATGAGATACAGGTTGATACCCGACTTGAATTAAAGACTTGATAATGTGACGTTTTATTAAATTAAAGCGCCAACTTCGACTACCCATGTGAGTTCTATTGTAGTAAGACAGACTTTCAGTATATCAAGAACACCATGAAATTCACCTGTTTTCATCCGGGATTATGGATGAATTTGAATGAAATATTTTGTCCTAAAATGAGGCCGACTCATGGAATTGTCATATTTGTTAACTAAGTTATAGTAAGTAGATAAAAAAATGATAAGGTGAAAAAAATAAATGCAAAGTGTAATGAAAATGACCGATTATTTTAATGATAACTCCCCAAAAACAACACGCCCGCTAGTGGCTTTATACTGTGGCTCTCGTGCCGGCAACAAACCGATTTATCTGGAAAAAGCGATTCAACTTTCTCAAGGTCTGGCCGAACATGGTTTTGGTCTGGTCTATGGCGGCGCCAGTATTGGTCTGATGGGTCAGGTGGCAGACACCATGATTCAACATGGCGGTGAAGCAGTGGGCGTGATTCCGGAATTTATGCTGGATTATGAGATTGCTCATCCTCAGCTGACTGAACTGCATATCGTCACCAGCATGCATCAGCGTAAGGCCATGATGGCAGACCGGGCCTGTGCCTTTGTCGCCTTGCCGGGTGGATTGGGAACCTTTGAAGAAATTCTGGAAATTGCAACCTGGGGTCAGCTGAACCAGCATCAAAAACCGATGATGCTGTATAACGTCAATGGTTTTTATAATCCACTGATTGCCCAGCT
Organism: Acinetobacter sp. YZS-X1-1; assembly: GCF_000804305.1. Taxonomy (NCBI): domain Bacteria; kingdom Pseudomonadati; phylum Pseudomonadota; class Gammaproteobacteria; order Moraxellales; family Moraxellaceae; genus Acinetobacter; species Acinetobacter sp. YZS-X1-1. The sequence goes on from NZ_JWHB01000001.1 coordinate 244,439, forward strand.
TGATCTTGCCGTGCAGGAAGGCTTCTTGCCACCCCAGCATCGGGCTAAACTGATTGTCTGTGAACATGCAGATCAGATTTATACCACCTTGCTGAATCTGGATGCTCCGCAACGTTTTGTAGTTTAAATTTTCTTGTCTGCTTTAGATACCAATGATTTAAAGCCATGAAAAAAGCGAGCTTGATGCTCGCTTTTTTCATTTATATACAAAGATATTAACCGGAAATCGTGTGATAGAACCAAGGCAAAGTCGTCGCCAGGAACACACTAATGGCTAGGCCAAACATTAGTTTCATCGCGTCTTTGCTGACATTCCGTGAAGTACGGTGTTTATTGACTTCAGTCACTAGCATCGAAATCGCAAATTCACGACCAGCCAATAACCCCAAGAATACCCAAGTGGTACTCATCGGGATGTTACTCCACTCTTTGAACACCAGCAGAATCAGCGCATAGATAAAGTCGATAATCGTAGCAGAACGGACATCGGTGACCCCAGTCTTGGTATCGACAATATTCTGGATAGCTCCACCACGTTGGTAAAGAATCATGCCCAGCAGGATGACAAAGACAGAAATGGCAAAGATCAGGAACTCAAACGGCACCTGACGCGGCACATACACAAAGATATTGGCCAAATCCTGGATCAGCCACTGGCTCCACAGAAATGCCGTAGATAACCATTGCAAGGCCATCCACATCGGAGAATGTTGCTGATCGCGGGTTTCACTGAAATAGACCGCGAGTTTTTTCATGACCAGACGATAGATCACAATCGCCACAAAGAAAGCGACAGCGTAGCCCATCATTGACTTGGTCAGCATGGAACCCAGACTGCTCGGGGAGAAGATTGTGAGCACCAAGAAAGTAGTACTCACCGGAATACCATATTTAGTCAAAATAATCAGTAAAAGAGGCGGTACCACATATAGCCAGGTGACCCCATCTTCAGGGAAAGGAATGGTTTCCAGACGTCCATAAGAGGCATCCCCTACTCCAGAGGCAAACCAGCCATAAATTAACACCACAACCAGAATAGTACTGATGTAAATCCAGAGTACCCACCATGGGCGATGTGAGTTCGATGAAATAAATGTTCCTAATGTTTGCGGAACATCATTCCCCACGATGGAATAGGCGGCCAAACAGAAGCCAACTACCATCAGAATCTCGATGGTCATAAGTACAAAACCTTTTACTAGACAGTTCCCAGTACAGCAGCTCTGGAAGTTTGCCCCAGATTATGACGGTTTTATTTCATTTTCATGACATTTCTGTCATATTTTTTGTAGCCTGCTCCTTACAAAGAAGCTTGAAGTGTTCCAAAAATGACCTATTTATGAATCCGTATAAGTTTGAGATGTTCACAGTATAGAAATATATCTTTTACCCTTTCTCTTCAATAACTGAAATCAGGCTGTGAATTCATTAGCATTTTGTCTACACGACTCCTATTCACAATCGTTTTTATTTCAGTCACACTGCTGCATAGATTTCTTTAAACTATTCAAAATATATGATTTTTTAAATCCATGAATGTCACGCCTACGCATCAATCCCTACAACCTGAATTCAGACTGCTGGTCTTGCTGGTATCGATTGGCTTTTTCATGCAGGGCCTCGATACCACGATTATCAATACGGCCTTACCTGCGATTGCCAGTAATCTGCAGGAAGATCCGCTACGGATGCATAGTGTGGTGGTGGCCTATGTGCTTTCTGTGGCAGCCTGCATTCCCTTGAGTGGCTGGCTGGCAGATCGCTTTGGGGTTCGAAATATCTATTTTGCAGCGATCATTATTTTTGCTCTGGCCTCACTCGGCTGTGCTTGGTCTGAGAATCTGAATGAACTGCTGGTTTATCGGGTATTTCAAGGTATTGGTGGTGCTTTGCTGCTTCCAGTCGGACGACTGGCCATGCTGAAAATCATTCCTCGTACCCAGTTTTTGTCCGCCATGAGCCTGATGAGTCTGGCTGGATTGATGGGTCCTCTGATCGGTCCGACCTTAGGTGGCTGGATGGTGGAGTATCTATCCTGGCACTGGATTTTCCTGATCAATCTGCCAATTGGTCTGCTGGGTGCATTGATTACCTTTAAAGCTATGCCGAATATCACTGAACCGACAGTACAGCGATTTGATTTTGGCGGTTTTATTCTGCTGGTCATTGCGATGATTGGTTTGTGTCTGGGGATCGAAAACTTTGCCAATCTACAATATCCCCTCTGGTGGAGCTTAAGTCTGGTCGGAAGTGGCCTGATTGCCTCACTCATCTACGCCTACCACTCGCATACTCATCTGAACGCGCTTTTTCGCAGTAAATTATTTAAAAATAAAATTTATTCGATTGGCATTCTAGGTAACTTCTTTGCCCGACTCGGCGGCAACTCGATTCCGTTTTTATTGCCTTTAATGTTGCAGGTCGCTTTTGGTTTCGAACCTTTTATTACCGGTTTACTGATGATTCCAACGGTACTCGGTTCTTTAGCATCTAAGCCGATTATCCGCAAAATCATTCAGCGTTTCGGTTATCGTAGAGTCTTGTTGATCAATACTTTGCTGGTCGGTCTGTGTATCGCCAGTTTTGCCTTAACTACGGCGGAAACCCCAATCTGGCTAAGAGCCATTCATTTCTTTGTGTTCGGGATTCTGAATTCGCTGCAATTTGTCTCAATGAATACGCTGACTTTAAAAGATTTAAGCCAGCAGGATGCCAGCAGCGGCAACAGTTTCCTGTCGATTATCATGATGCTGTCGATGAGTATCGGGGTGGCACTGGCAGGTACGCTAGTGAATATGTTTAGTGCCTACTTCGGCTCTGAGCAGCTGGATAATGCCTTCCACGTTTCGCTGCTCTGTCTGGGCTGTATTAACATTATTGCTGCCTATATTTTCTGGCATATCCCCAAAAACACGCCAGTCTAGGGCAAAATATAGACTCGATATGAATATCCGTAAATCAGGCCATTATTCACAATGAAAGCAGCTTCCACCTCTAGCAACTGGAAAAAATACTCAGTGATTGCAGTCGGGCTGCTGATTACACTTGTGGTGACGACTGTGCTTTATCTGCTGGTTTTCAAACAGCCGTCAGCGCATGCAGCAGATTATCCGATTCATGGTTTCGATGTTTCTCATCATCAGAAAGAAATAGACTGGAAGAAAATACCAAAACAGAAATATAAATTTGTCTATTTAAAATCTACAGAAGGCGGTGATTTTAAAGATATCAAGTTTCAGGAATACTGGCTGCAGGCCCGCGAACAGGGCTTTCTGGTCGGTGCTTATCATTTTTATCGGCTTTGCCGCGATGGCAATATTCAGGCTCAGAATTTTATAGAGTCGGTTCCGCGTAAAATGGATGCCCTGCCCCCTGTCATGGATCTGGAATATGACAGCAAATGCATCAATCACTATTCCAAAGAGCAGCTGCTCAAGGAAATTCGGGTCATGCATGATGCCTTAAAACAGCATTATGGCAAGCAGCCGATTTTCTATGTGTCGAAATCTTTTTATAACATTGTGCTGGCGGGAGAGTTTGCTGACGTACCGCTCTGGGTACGTGAGTACCAAGGTTTGCCAGATTTAAAGGATCAGCCTAAATGGACCTTCTGGCAGCATACCAGTCAGGGCGAAATTCCCGGCATTGCCCGTACTGTGGATCTGAATGTGTTTTATGGCTCGGAGCAGGACTGGATCAAATTTTTACAGCAGAACAGTATTCCCACCCAAGATTAGCTCAAGCCTCCGGCCAAGAAATAAACCCTATTTCTCCCTGATTCAACCATAAAATGGATATTGAATCCTTTAGGCAGGATATGCTTCATATTGAATAATGCTTTAGCTTGTTTACTTATTAATCTGGTCTCTTCCCAATCCAGCTAAAGCCACTTAAGATATTGGATATGCGCAAAATTATTCATATCGATATGGATGCTTTCTACGCCTCGGTCGAGCTGCGTGAACGTCCGGAGCTGAAAACTTTGCCTGTGGTGATTGCCTCACATCATCCCCGGGCAGTAGTGGCGGCTGCCTCCTATCCGGCCCGCGAGTTCGGACTACGTTCTGCCATGCCGATGACTCAAGCACGTAAGCTCTGCCCTCAGGTCATTGTGATTGAACCGGATTTTGCCAAATACCGTCAGGTCTCTGCGCAGATTCACCAAATTTTTCAAATTTATACTAAGGTCATCGAACCGCTTTCACTAGATGAAGCTTATCTGGATGTCACCGAAAATTTACAGCAGATTCCGAGTGCCACTGAAGTAGCAATGTGCATTCGTGAAGATATTTTTCAAACTACTGGACTAACCGCTTCTGCCGGCGTGGCCCCGAATAAATTTCTCGCTAAAATCGCCTCCGACTGGCATAAACCGAATGGAATCTGTGTTATCAAACCTTCACAAATACAGCGTTTTATTCAGGATCTTCCTCTGAAGAAAATTCCCGGTGTAGGCAAAGTCACTCAAGAAAAACTAAAAAGTTTGAATCTGGAAACCTTGGGAGATTTACAGCAGATTGAAGAAGCAATCCTGATTCAGCATTTTGGCAAATATGGACGGCGTCTTTTTCTTTATGCTCAAGGCATTGATGATCGGCCAGTCGAAGCTGAACGGGAACGCCAGCAGATTTCCAAGGAAACGACTTTCGATGATGATCTGTATTTACCGCAATGCCAACCTTACTGGCAGCCATTAATTGCCCAGCTCTGGCAGAGCCTGGAAAAAAAGCAGCTCTCTGCCCGCGGGGTTACTGTGAAACTGAGAATGAAAAATTTTCAGACCATGCAGCATAGTAAAAGCTTCAGCCAGTTGCTGCGTAGCCCGCAAGAACTGGAGCAGGCTTTACACTTACTGCTTCAAGAGATGCATATTACTCCTCAACTGCAATTTCGGCTGATTGGGCTTGGCGTTTATCAGCTCGCTGCACGTGAAACAGAAACACAATTGCTGCTGCTTTAGGCCTATTTTGTACAAGTATTAGACGTTAGTTTAAAAATACGGCAACTTTGTTTTTACATTTTGAATTTTTGGAGTACTCTATCTGCGCAATGCATTATCCATGTATGTGCTGAGATGCTGAAAATCACCTTTACTTTCAGCATACTGTCCTGTGATTGGCGTGACGATCAAATCCGAATATTACAGGGCAACTCTGATGTATCTCATGGAATCCCTCCCTGCATGTCCTCTGTAAATTCTTCTGTTATTCAAGAACGACGCGCGCGTAAAGCGGCGTTATCCAGCTTTGTTGGTGCTGTTGTCGACTGGTATGATTTTCTCCTTTACGGCATTGTTGCAGCCTTAATTTTTAAAGACCAGTTTTTCCCCAGCATTGGTGCCAATATGGGCACCTTGGCGGCACTAGCGACCTTTGGTGTTGGCTTTCTGTTTCGCCCTCTAGGCGGTGTGGTATTTGGTCATTTCGGCGACAAGCTCGGCCGCAAGAAAATGCTAGTTCTGACTGTGGTGCTGATGGGGATTTCTACCGTCGGGATTGGTTTTTTACCTAATTTCGAAGCTATTGGCTGGTGGGCACCGGTTTTACTGGTGACACTGCGTGCCATTCAAGGCTTTGCAGTCGGCGGTGAATGGGGTGGTGCTGCCCTGATGGCGGTGGAAAATGCCCCTAAAGGCAAAAAAGCCTTTTATAGCAGTGGCGTTCAGGTCGGCTATGGCGTAGGTCTGGTACTGGCAACGGGTGCAGTATCGATCATTATTGCTACACTGGGTGAAGAGGCTTTTGCTGAATGGGCTTGGCGGATTCCATTTATTGCCAGTATCGTACTGATCGGAATTGCGATGTGGATTCGCCGTGATCAGGATGAATCCCAAGAATTCGTAGAGAAAGTGATTAAGGCAGATCATCATCCAGAAAAACTGCCGATTTTGCAAGCCATCAGCAAACATCCGAAAGCCTTTTTCTATATTATTGCCTTACGTTTGACCGAACTGCTGACCATGTATCTGGTCACCAACTTTGCCCTGAACTATTCCACCAACAACCTGGGCATGGACAAACAGTTCTTCCTTAATATCACCCTGATGGTTGGTGCGATTAGCTGTTTCAGTATTCCTTTCTTTGCTTGGCTATCCGATAAAATTCAGCATAAAACTATGTGTGTTTGGGGTGGCCTGATCGGTGCACTGTCTGCCTTTCCGTTCTTTATGGCACTGGATGCACAAAATACCTGGATGATTATTGTCGGTGCCATTCTACTGGCCAATGTCGCGCATGACATGGTGGTCAGCGTGCATCAACCGATTTTTACCTCGCTATTTGGTACGGAATACCGCTATAGCGGTGCCGGAGTCGGTTATCAGGTCGCCAGTATTATTGGCGGTGGTTTTACCCCAATGATTGCAGCCTCCTTAGTGATTTGGGGTGATGGTTCATGGCATTATGTAGCCATCTATCTTGCGATAGGCTGCCTATTGACTGCATTAGTCGCAGCCTTGATGCCAAAAACCAAGGATTAAGCTGATGTCTGTTCAACGTTTGCATGTTTCACAACGCTTTTCTGAGATCGCCATTGCCGGCAATCTGGTTCATCTTGCCGGCCAGCTGGCGACAGATCTGGATCTAGATATCAAAGGTCAAACCCAGCAGACACTGGATATTATCGATCAGTTCCTGGCGGATGCCGGTACCGATAAAAGCCAGATCATGTCTGTGACGATTTATCTCAAAGATATTGAAAAAGATTATGCAGCGTTTAATGAAGTCTGGGATGCCTGGGTATCGGATATTCAAGCCCTGCCCCGCACCTGTGTCGAAGCTAAACTGTATGATCCACGCGTGTTAGTGGAACTGACTGTCGTAGCCGTCAAACCTGAATAGACTTCTATTCAGGCCTAATTGCTACTCATCTAAAATAGAAAAAAGTATGCACTTGGCATACTTTTTTCATTTAGGTTCTATCAGCTTAATGCTTTGACTTTACGTCGTTCCAAATCTGAATAGAGATGATATTTTTTGAGATCATTCACAGCAGTAAATCTCTGGTCTTTACTGGAATGCTCCTGCTCACGCAGGAAATCTCCTCGTAACTGATAATATTCCGGTACATCTTCATAGCGAATGACCCGATAACCGGCCATAGTCAACAAGGCATCCTGAAATTGTGCCTGCTGTGGACGTTTTAAAATCACCGGATCATCGACGGCTACAATGGCAACAATCTGGTATTGCTGATCCAGAATCACAAAATCTGCAATCAGATCACGATACTTGTGCCGGGTACGACCAAATTTGGTGGTAAGTAGTGCATCATAAGAAACATGTGCCAGTACAATGTAATTTGGCAACACTTCTTTAAGGCGTATAAACGTCAGTTGTTCATTTGGATTAAAAATAGCGCGCTGTTTTAAGGCACTGTCTTGTGGTTTTGGGCTATTCCTTAGCTGCTTCCATGCCATGAGCACGACACAGAACACCAAGAAACTCCCTATAATCATATAGGTGGTCATGACTCAATCCTTGCATTCTTATAATCATTCTTGCTTTTGTTGTTATCCAGTATAAACCCATACTATTTTTAAAATTGCCCTGCTACCATTCTGTGTAGAGACCAATACAATTCGTAGCAAAACTTGATTGCCGGTTACTTAAAAACCGCTTTTTGCTATTTCAATAGAAATTAGGGTTAAATCCTTATACGCGACTGTAAAATAGTCTCCTGATAGATCGCAATATAAATCGGTTGAACTGTAAGACAATTCCGACTAAGTGTTATTTTTATATCATTTTTCAAAAATTTAAATCGACTAAAAATAAAATATTTTACACTTTAATTGAGAACCCAAAAGCTGCATCAATAAAGTCTGAACATAAAAAAAGACACCGAAGTGTCTTTTTTATCAGCTTAATCAAGCACGTGATTTTGGCTTTGATTTTCCTTTCGGTTTAGGGCCACCGAATGGCTTTTTCGCATCACCGGTTTCACGCGGTGGCAGACCGGTATGCTGGGTCAGAATCTGGCCTTTTTTCGGACGATTATTCTGAGCTTGGCCTCTATTACCTGGATTACCGGTACGTTTCTGTGAATCGCCCGCAACCGTCGAGTTCTTCTTACGTGCAGACTGGTATTGCCCATCTGTACCTGCAGGTTGATAGGTTGGAATCAGATGCTGCTTCGAGTTACCAATCAAGTCCTGACGCCCCATTTCCTTCAAGGCTTCACGCAATAAAGGCCAGTTGTTTGGATCATGGTAACGCAAGAAAGCTTTATGCAGGCGACGACGCTTTTCACCTTTCACGATGTCCACATCTTCAGTATAACGCGCGACTTTCGCCAGCGGGTTTTTACCGGTGTAGTACATGGTGGTTGCAGTCGCCATCGGTGACGGATAGAAAGTCTGTACCTGATCGGCACGGAAACCATTCTTTTTCAACCAGATCGCCAAATTCATCATGTCGTAATCCGTAGTTCCCGGATGCGCCGCGATGAAGTAAGGAATCAGATACTGTTCCTTACCGGCTTCCTTACTGAAACGGTCAAACATCTGCTTGAAGCGGTCATACGTCCCGATCCCCGGTTTCATCATCTTGGATAATGGACCTTTCTCGGTATGCTCCGGTGCAATCTTCAGATAACCACCCACGTGATGGGTGACCAGCTCTCTAACATATTCCGGATTCAATACAGCAAGGTCATAACGCAGACCAGAACCGATCAGAATCTTTTTAATACCCGGTAAAGCACGTGCCTTACGATACAACTGAGTCAACGGTGCATGGTCGGTATGCAGATTTTGACACACACCCGGGAACACACAAGACGGCTTACGACAGTTCTTTTCAATCTCAGGGTCCTTACATGCCAAACGGTACATATTGGCTGTTGGACCACCTAAGTCAGAAATAATCCCTGTGAAGCCCGGTGCGGTATCACGAATTTTTTCCACTTCACGCAGAATCGATTCTTCCGAACGGTTCTGAATAATACGACCTTCATGCTCTGTGATTGAACAGAAAGTACAACCACCGAAACAGCCACGCATGATGTTCACCGAGAACTTGATCATGTCAAAGGCTGGGAAACGTGCATTACCGTATGATGGATGCGGTAGACGTGCATATGGCAGGTCAAACACATAGTCCATTTCTTCCGTGGTTAACGGAATTGGCGGTGGGTTTAACCACACATCGCGCTCACCATGTTTTTGGACTAAGGCACGCGCATTCCCTGGGTTAGTTTCCAGATGCAGAATACGGTTCGCATGCGCATACAGCACAGGATCATTCGCGACTTCTTCAAAAGAAGGCAAACGAATCACTGCTAATTCACGTGGTGGTAATTTATGTTTAATCGCTTTAGATGCCGGTTGTAGCTGCACGATTTGCGTATCTGGGTCCAGGTTATCCCCTTCACGCACGATTGGATTCGCTACGATTTCTTTCTGGAAATTCTGATATTGGCTTAAGCTGTTGCCTTTATCTTTTTCGATTTCACAACCATCAATATCTTCGCTCATTACATACGGGTTGATGATCGGATCGACACGGCCAATGGTATCGACATCATTGGATGCGATTTCGACAAACTGGGCTTTTGCTGCACGATTATGTTTATTAATAATAAATGCGGTACCACGAACATCGGTAATCTGATGAATCTTTTCACCCTTGGCCAGACGATGCATAATTTCAATGATCGAGCGTTCGCCATTACCGTACATCAACAGATCCGCTTTAGAATCCATCAGAATCGAACGACGAACTTTATCTGACCAATAGTCATAATGCGCGATACGACGCAATGAACCTTCAATCCCTCCAAGCAATACCGGCACATCCGGGAAAGCTTCACGACAACGTTGGCAATAGACGGTTGCTGCGCGGTCTGGACGTTTATTCGGCTGGTTATCTGGAGAATAGGCATCATCTGAACGGATCTTACGATCCGCCGTATAACGGTTAATCATCGAGTCCATATTACCGGCAGACACACCCCAGGCAATATTTGGCTTACCAAGTACACGGAAGGCTTCTACATTGGTCCAGTCAGGTTGGGCAATAATCCCGACGCGGAAACCTTGTGCTTCGAGCACACGTCCAATAATGCCTGTCACAAATGACGGGTGGTCAATATACGCATCACCGCAGACAAAAATAAAGTCACAGCTGTCCCAACCGAGTTGGTCCATTTCCTCGCGTGACATCGGCAAAAAAGGCGCGGGTTCAAAACATGACGCCCAATATTTGTCGTAATCAAACAACGCTTTAGGCGCAGTCTGAGCGGTATAAGCAGTAGACATGGCTAGCAATTCTCGGCTGGCAGATGGAAGATCAGGAAAGTGATCAAAGATGAAAGCCGAGTATTTTAGCATGAATTCAGCTTAGGTTGCTTGATTATAATTTATACGAAAACAGCTTTAAGACCTTTATTAGGAATATATACTTATCCTGATTTTGAAGAATCATTTATAGGTTTTAAACGCTGTGCCATCAGCAAGCCTAATCCTAAAATAATAGCGATAAATACACTTAGTCCTAACCATCCGGCATTTTCCCAGACTAGTCCACTCGAACTTCCAAGTAAGCTTGAACCGAGGTAGTAACAGAACAAATAAAGGGACGAACCTACCGCACGATACTGTAAGGATTGCACCGATACCCAGCTACTAGCAGTTGAATGAGCCGCAAAAAAGGAAAAGGTAAAAATCAGCAAACCAATAAAAACCAAAGCCAAGTTATCAATCAACATTAAGGCTAAGCCGAACAGCATGGTACAAAGCATGGCGGCAAGCACCTTATAACGTCCAAACTTTCTGCTCCAAGCTGCGGCTCGTGGAGAGCTATAAATTCCGGCCAGATAAGTAATCGAAATCAACCCTATCCAGACATGAGACAGTTCAAATGGTGGTTGAATCAAACGATAACTTAAATAGTTAAATACCGACACAAAGCCCCCCATCAGGATAAAGCCCTGTAAAAACAGAATTCTTAATTTAGGATCACTCAGATTCTGCTGAAATGCTCTGATAAAACGACTGAATTGTATTGGATAAGCTTTAAAATGCCTGGACTTCGGTAATAGAAAATAAAAAGTTGTCGCGATACATAGATTCAGCAATCCAATAATCAAAGTCGCGGATTGCCAGGAAATAAAATCGACCAATGTTCCAGCAATCAATCGACCACTCATACCACCAATCGCAGTCCCGGAAATATACAGTCCCATGGCAAAGCCCACATCCTGCTCCGCCACTTCCTCTCCGATATAAGTCATCGCCACGGCTGCCACGCCACTGACCGTGAGACCTATTAACACTCGTGTTGTTAAAAATATAGACCAGATAGGTAATAAAGCACTGAGTAATAATAAGACTGATACAGAGAATAAAGACCAAACCATAATTGGTTTACGGCCAAAACGGTCTGAAATAAGTCCTGTAAAAATCAGGCCAATAGCTAAGGCAATGGTAGAGAAGGAAAGTGGAAAACTACTTTGTGTTGGAGAGATATGAAAATAATCCGCCAGAATCGGCATCATTGGCTGGACACAATACAGCGATGAGAAAATCGCAAAACCCGCCAGAAATAAGGAGAATAAAATAGCTTTAAAAGCAGATGAACCATATTCGATATGGCTTGAAGATGAATTTGAGGACATATCCGCTCCTTAGACCGGTTCAGTATAAGCCTCCCAAGTTTATTTTTATGTGATATTTTAGTCGAAATAGCACATAAATAACATTTATTTGACTAAATCCTTCCCATAAAAAAAGCCCTCTGCGTAAGCAGAGGGCTTTTGGAATAATGA
>NZ_JWHB01000010.1:0-14310 GCF_000804305.1 Acinetobacter sp. YZS-X1-1
TCATTATTCCAAAAGCCCTCTGCTCACGCAGAGGGCTTTTTTTATGCCTGGATTTAAAAAATTAAATCAAATTATATTAATTTACAAATTGGTTAACTACTATTTAATAAAAATAAGTGATTAATAATGCTTATAAAATTATATAAAAATGAAGTTAAAGTTCATGAAATCATTATAGTTTTGTGTGTTTTTTTATCAAACTATGTTATAAAAGTTAAAACGGCATGAAAATTGCTTATAAAACGAGATTTTTATTAGGGGGTCATATGAAACTATCAGTGGGATTACGAATTGCCAACTCGCTGTCATTAACTCCACAGTTACAACAAGCAATCCGCTTATTACAATTATCCAGTCTGGAACTAGAGCAAGAAATCCAGCTACAACTTGATAGTAATCCTTTGTTAGAAAAAGTTGAAGAGCAAATCAGTGTTGAAAGTCTTTCTACTGTTGATGCGGGTCAAAAGGATTTAACTAATGAACTTAATGCAGACCATCTTCCGGACGATCTCCCTGTAGATACCGACTGGGATGATGTCTATACTCATCAACCTACAAGTCTGGGTGCAGCAGAGTTCGAAGAGCGGGAAGACAATCGTCAAAGCCAGCAAAGCCTACAAGAATATATGCTCGAGCAGATCAATCTGCTGCACTTTTCTCGCATTGATCAGCTGATTGCCTACTGCATTATTGATTCTCTAGATGAAAAGGGTTTTCTGGATGCAGAAATTTCTGAGATTACTGCATCAGTACAGCATCTTTTATCTTCCATGGATTATGAGGAAGAAATCGAAGAGGATGAAGTACTCGTTGTTCTCAAGCATGTTCAGCGTCTTGATCCGATAGGAGTGGGTTCTAGAAATCTCGCTGAGTGTTTATTGATTCAGCTGGATAGCCTACCAGTTAATACCCCTTGTCGTAATGATGCGGTCAAATTGCTGCAACATTATGAGTTGCTGATTACCAATGAATTACCAAAACTCATTAAACAAACTGGCTTAAATCAGGAACAATTGCGCTGTGCCGTTGATTTACTGAAAACTCTTAAGCCATATCCGGGACAGGAGTTTGAAAGTAAGGAATCTGATTATCAGATCCCGGATGTCGTGGTAATGAAAAAGAATGACTGCTGGCAGGTGACGTTGAATCCTGATGTGATGCCAAAGTTAAGACTAAATTCTTTTTATACCAATATGATTCGTCGTGCTGATCAAAGTGAAGATAATCAATACCTGCGTAATCAGATGTTGGAAGCGAAAAACTTTATTAAAAGTATTGATGAACGACATAAAACTTTATTGAAAGTAGCGACCTGTATTGTTGAACATCAGAAAAGCTTTTTAGAGATTGGTCCTGAAGGTATGAAGCCTCTGGTTTTACGGGATATTGCTGAAGAAGTGGAACTACATGAATCAACTGTATCTCGTGTAACAACTAACAAATATATGCTGACCCCACGTGGTTTATTCGAACTGAAATACTTCTTCTCGAGTCATGTGGGAACAACTTCTGGGGGAGAGGCTTCATCTACTGCAATCCGTGCTAAAATTAAGAAAATGATTGCTGAAGAAAATGCACGTAAGCCTTTATCTGACAATGCAATTGCCAATCTTTTGAAAGAAGAGGGGATTGATGTAGCACGACGTACGGTCGCGAAATATCGTGAATCGTTACATATTCCTTCCTCTTCTGAGCGAAAAGTCTTGATCTAGTTTTTGAAATTTGATTATTCTAGAGATTCATTATGACATCGTAATGAATCTTTTTTTCTTTTGAGGAATGGTAAAAATGATCTGAATAAATGCTTTAAATCACGATTTTGCTTGAGCAAGTTATTGTATTCTTTTCATTTTTAACTGTGACTCTTCTGATCCTAATAAAGGTGAGGGATAGAACTATGCAAATAACAATTCGTGGACATCATTTATCAATTACGCCAGCGATTGAAGAAACTATAAAAACGAAATTTTCACAGATGACCAAACATCTGGATCAGGTGAACAGCATGCAGGTTAAGCTTTCCAAAGATCATCAGATTGATAAGCGCTCAAAAAGAGGCAGTAGTAACCATATCGCAGAAGCGATTGTCCGTTTACCGGGTATTGAGTTTTTTGCCCATGCCAATGCTGATGACATGTATACCTCGATTAAAATTTTGACGGAAAAATTAAAAAAACAGATTGACCGATATCGCGAAATGCAGCTGAATCATCAGAGTTTAGCCATTTAAGCGACCAAATGGGGAAAAAGAGGTTTTTAAAAGCCTCTTTTTTTATATATATAATGTATGTGACTAATGAATTATTTTTTACATTTATAGTAAAATGACTCGTTTTACACCCTTAGTCCTATAAGAGGTCTTGTGATGAATAATGAACAGCTCGCTGAAATTTTAAAAGCCGCTTTTCCTGAGGCGGATGTTGCTGTGAGTGGTCAGGGCGGAAAATTCGATCTCCGTATTGTGGATGATCAGTTTGAAGGTAAACGTCCGGTTGCACGTCAACAAGCTGTTTATGCTCCTCTCAATTCCCATATTGCCAGTGGTGCAGTGCATGCTGTGACCATTCGTGCATTGACCAAAGAAGAATGGCGTAAAGCAAGCTTATTTGGAGCTTAATCAATTAATGGATAAATTCTTAATTCAGGGCGGTATTAAGCTCGACGGTGAAGTGCGTATTTCTGGTGCAAAAAATGCAGCGCTTCCATTATTAGCAGCAATGATTCTTGCTGATACGCCAATCACACTTAGAAATGTTCCAAATCTAAAAGATGTAAATACCTTGGTGAAGCTGATTGCAGGTCTTGGGATCACGATTAGCTATGAAGGCGATACAGTTATTGCAGATACCTCTACCTTAGATAACCAGTTTGCCCCTTATGAACTCGTAAAGACCATGCGTGCTTCTATTTTGGTGCTTGGTCCTCTCTTGGCGCGCTACGGTAGTGCAAAAGTATCTTTACCAGGTGGATGTGCGATTGGTTCCCGTCCAGTCGATCAGCATTTGAAAGCACTAGAAGCTTTGGGTGCCGAGATTGAGGTTGAGGCCGGCTATGTCCATGCCAAAGTCGATGGTCGTCTGAAAGGCGGTGAAGTCGTATTTGATATGGTGACTGTGGGTGGTACTGAAAATATTCTGATGGCTGCAGTATTGGCGGATGGTGTGACCACGATTCGCAATGCGGCGCGCGAACCTGAAATTACCGATCTTGCTCAAATGCTGATCAAGATGGGTGCGAAAATTGAAGGTCTGGATACCGATACCCTAGTGGTTACCGGTGTAGAAAGCCTGCATGGCTGTGAATATGCAGTGGTTGCCGACCGTATTGAAACCGGTTCTTATCTGGCTGCTGCAGCTATTACGGGTGGTCGTGTTAAAACCACACATACAGACCCGGCTTTAATGGAAGCTGTACTGGATAAATTTGAGGAAATGGGTGCAGAAGTCACTCGTGGGGATGACTGGATTGAACTGGATATGATGGGCAAACGTCCGAAAGCGGTGAGCTTCCGTACCTTGCCACATCCAGATTTCCCAACAGATATGCAAGCCCAGTTAATGGCAGTCAATGCCATTGGCCGTGGATTTGCCACAATTTCTGAAACGATTTTTGAAAACCGTTTTATGCATGTTCCTGAATTGGCCCGTATGGGAGCCAATATTCAAGTCGAAGGTAATGATGCTGTCGTAACGGGTGTAGAAAAACTTTCTGCAGCGCCTGTGATGGCAACAGATTTACGTGCTTCATTCTCTTTAGTTCTTGCAGCACTTGCAGCCGAAGGAGAAACATTGATTGACCGAATTTATCATATTGACCGCGGTTATGAAGATGTCGAAGCAAAGTTACAAGGTTTAGGTGCCCAAATTAAGCGAGTAAGTTAATGAGTGATATGAGAAACGATGATCCAAACTTTGACGTAATGGGCAATTTTGATCATGGTTTAACGTTAGCATTAAGCAAGGGCCGTATCTTGAAAGAAACTTTACCTCTGCTTGAAACAGCAGGGATTAACCTGCTGGAAGATCCGGATAAATCACGTAAGCTGATTTTTCCAACCACGCATAAACAGGTGCGTATCCTGATTTTACGTGCTTCTGATGTGCCGACTTATGTTGAAAATGGCGCGGCAGATATCGGTGTTGCAGGTAAAGATGTGTTGATGGAACATGGCGCGCAAAATGTCTATGAACCATTAGATCTGAAAATTGCCAACTGTAAATTGATGACAGCAGGTAAAGTCGGCATGGAGCGTCCGAAAGGCCGTTTAAAAATTGCGACTAAATACGTGAATCTGACCCGTCAATACTACGCGAGCCTCGGTGAACAGGTTGATGTGATCAAGCTTTATGGTTCAATGGAACTTGCACCACTGGTGGGTTTAGGTGATTACATTGTTGATGTGGTCGATACAGGCAATACACTGCGTGCCAATGGTCTTGAGCCACTTGAAGAAATCTGCAAAGTCTCTTCACGTCTGATTGTGAACAAAGCCAGCTTTAAACGTAAGCAAGCATTGCTGAATCCAATTCTTGCCCAGCTTGAACAAGCGGTTGAAGCACGCGAACAGGCGAAAAAAGCTTAAATTTACGCTGTATTAAAGACCGTCCACTTTGGGCGGTTTTTTTATTGCTGATTATAAATATAAGAAGCTCAATGCTTTCATCAATTTTATCAAAAGCTATTTCCAATAAAACTCATAGCACAAGTCTGTTCTAGCTACCGACAAAGTCTTTGAAAACAGGTAAACTAAAGCCTTCGAATTCAAACCTTATGGGTAAATTGATGCGACGTTTATCGACACAAGATCAAAACTTCAAGCAGGCGTTTGCTGACTTGTTGGCTTTTGAAACCGTGAATGATCCTGAACTTTTAAAAACTGTAGACCAAATTATTGCTGACGTACGTCAGCATGGTGATGCTCATGTTCTTAAATTGACTCAGCAGTTCGATCGACATCCAGCGCATCAATTTTCAGGTTTAGAACTGACTCAAGAGCAACTTAAAGCAGCCTTTGAAGGCTTGACGACGGAAGTGCGTGAAGCTTTAGAATTGGCTGCAAACCGTATTCGTGAATTCCATCAGGCACAAAAACAGGATGGTTGGACGTATGTCGACGCTCTAGGTAATACCCTGGGTCAGAAAGTGACGCCATTGGATCGCGTAGGGATCTATGTACCAGGTGGCTTAGCATCTTATCCATCTTCGGTGTTAATGAATGCTGTTCCTGCACATGTGGCAGGTGTAGGTGAAATTGTTATGGTGGTGCCTGCTCCAAATGGTGAACTGAACCCATTAGTCTTGGCTGCTGCCTATCTGGCTGGCGTACACCGTGTATTTACCATTGGTGGCGCACAAGCAGTTGCTGCATTGGCCTATGGTACAGAAACCATTCCACGTGTCGATAAAATCACTGGTCCAGGTAACCGTTTTGTGGCTGCGGCAAAACGTGCAGTATTTGGTCAGGTCGGTATCGACATGATTGCTGGTCCTTCAGAAATTCTGGTCTATGCGGAAGGGCAGAACAATGCCAAGTGGTTAGCGATGGATTTGTTATCTCAAGCTGAGCATGACACTGTTGCTCAAGCTGTATTTATTACGCCTGATGAACAGCTTCTCAATGAAGTAGAACAAGCAATTGAAGAACATTTGCAAGCTCTACCAAAAGCAGAAATTGCCCGCACTTCAATTGCCAATCGTGGTGCATTAGTGCTTGTGAAAGATCGTACTGAAGGTATTGAGCTAATTAACCAGGTGGCACCTGAACATTTAATGCTGTGTCTGGATGAAGCACAGCAAATGGCTGAAGAGATCCGACATGCGGGTGCAATCTTCATGGGACGTTATACGCCTGAAGCGATTGGTGACTATTGTGCAGGTCCGAACCATGTATTACCAACATCGGGTACAGCACGTTTCTCATCACCACTGGGTGTCTATGATTTCCAGAAACGTTCAAGCCTGATTATGTGTTCTGAAGACGGTGTGAAAACCCTTGCGAAAACTGCAGATGTTCTGGCACAGCAGGAAAATCTGGATGCGCATGCACACTCAGCACGTTATCGCTATCAGTAATTAAATACTTATATTGAATAAAAGATATTTCTCTCCCTTTGTGAGAGGTTAGGTAAGGGGAATTATTTAATCTCTCCCTAACCTTCTCCTAAAAGGAGAGGGAATTTGAGAATAGAAAATGTCGAATATCACCATAGAGCAAATGCGTTTTTGGAGCCCTGAAGTCCGTGAGCTAGAGCCTTACGTTCCAGGCGAACAGCCCAAAATTCAAAACCTTTTAAAATTAAATACCAATGAAAATCCGTATCCGCCATCACCGAAAGTCGTGGAAGCGGTGCAAAAAGTTTTAGCCAATGGCGCAGATGTTTTACGTCTTTATCCAGATCCAGATGCATCTGAATTGAAACATGCCATAGCTAAACAGCAAAATGTTACTGTTGAAAATATCTTTGTGGGTAATGGTTCTGATGAAGTCTTGGCACATATCTTTAAAGCCTTCTTTATTCAGGAACAGCCACTGCTTTATCCAGATATTACCTATAGCTTCTATCCGGTTTATAGTCAGTTCTTTGGTGTCAAAACCAAAATCTTGCCACTCAATGAAAATTTCGAAATTATTGTAGATGATTATAAACAGCCAAATGGCGGTATTATCATCACTAATCCGAATGCGCCAACCAGTATTGCACTTGGTTTATCTGCCATTGAAGAAATTCTGCAGGCGAATCCTGATTCAGTGGTCGTTATTGATGAAGCCTATGTAGATTTTGGTGCTGAATCTGCAGTGAGTTTGATTGAAAAATACGAGAATTTAGTAGTCTGCCAAACGACTTCAAAATCCCGCTCTTTAGCAGGCTTACGTGTCGGTTTTGCGATTGCCCAGCCCCACCTGATCGCAGCGCTTGAAGCGGTAAAAAACAGCTTTAACTCTTATCCAATGGATCGTTTTGCGATTGCGGCTGCAGTCGCTTCATTCGAAGATCAGAAATACTTTGAAGCACAAAATGCTAAAGTCGTTGCCAGTCGTGAAAAACTGGTTAATCAGTTGAATGAGCTTGGTTTCAAAGTCTTGCCATCAAGTGCGAACTTTATTTTTGCTTCACTACCATCAAAAGATGCAGGTGAGTTAGCGGCTGAATTACGGGAATGCGGCATTATCGTACGTTATTTTAATAAACCTCGTATCAATCAATTTTTACGTATTACCATTGGTACAGATGAGCAAAATCAGCGTTTAGTAGATACATTGAAAAATAATATTTTAGCTTAATTAAATCCACCCTAACCCTCCTTTGATAAAGGAGGGAACTTTTTTCTTTTTAAAGAGAGGTTAGGGGAGATTTATAAAAAAGCGGCTCAACCGAGTCGCTTTTTTATTTATTTAGGTTTATACCAGGTATTGAGTAAATCCAGCATGGCATCAACCTTATCAAAACATTCCTGATATTCCGCATCACAGTCAGAAGAAATCGTAATTCCGCCACCAGCCCAAAGTGAAACCTCATCCTGATATTTCTGAATTGAGCGAATCAGAATATTCCAGCTTCCTGTTCCATTAAAATTAAAATAACCTAATGAACCACAATACGCTCCACGTGGAGCACCTTCTAACTCTTCAATAATTTGCATGGCGCGAATCTTTGGTGCACCGGTAATTGATCCACCTGGAAGTGCAGACAGCAATACATTAAAAGGATGCACACCTTCTTTTAAGGTCGCTTCGACTTCGCTGACCATATGATGTACCTGATTAAATGACTCAATATTGAATAGTTTAGGTGTCTTGACTGAACCTGTTTCTGCATAAACACTGAGGTCATTGCGTAGTAAATCTACAATCATGACATTTTCAGCCTGATCCTTCTTTGAGTCTTTTAATCGTTGTTTGGATTGCTCATCAAGCACCGGATCAGCAAAACGTGGCATGGTACCTTTAATCGGTTTGGTGACAATTTTTCGATGTGCTTCAAAGTCAATAAACAGTTCAGGTGAACAGCTCAATAATTCAAAATTACCAATACGAAGATAGCCCGCATATGGCGCATTGGTTAATGTCCAGAAAGCATGTGCAGTTCCTAATAATGAACCTTCAGCAAGTGCTGTAAATTCTTGGGTTAAGTTAATCTGGTAACAATCACCGGCTAGAATATAATCCTGAATATCCTGAAATGCCTGTGCATAGCGAGATTTATCCCAGCGTGGGCTGCAAAGAGTTTTTAATTGAAACCTCGGTTGTATAGGTGATTGATTTAATAGATTTTGAAGATGATTGAAAATATCTGCTGCTTGCGGATCATGGCTATAGAATACCCATTGATCAGCTTCAAACTTAATATAAGAATCAAACTGACCGATAAATAGGCCAGGTTGAGGCCGCTGCGGGTATTGGGTATGCTGTTGAGCAGCGTAATCATAGCCAATAAACCCAACATAACCCCCAGAAAATTCATTCGCTTTAATATCTGGAGTTTGCTCAAGCTCTAAGATGAGTTTAGCTATATCAGCCTGATATTGCTCGATATCCACTCTCTTAAATGCCTGAATTTGTCCATCCTGCACCATAAAATATTTCTGTGCACAGCAGGCAATAAAAGGCTGTCCATTATTATTTAAATATATCAGGTGATCTAAGGGACTTAATGCATGCAATAGATCTTTAAGCTGAAGAGATGCAAAACTTAAAGGACAATGGTAAGGAGCTTCGTTCATTCAGTAGCGCATATTCCGATATGACCCGGTATTTTATATCAAGAATAGGAAAAAATATTTCTAAATCATCAAATACCGTTTGTCGGTAAGCTCAATATTGCGACCAACGACAGTTGATCAAAATATGACTCGACGTTAAGTTAAGTGGGCGAGCAAAATTACTCAAGGAAAGATGCTTTGCGTTGTCAGAAAATAAAAAACACAACGTCAGCACTGAGTGATTCACAACCAAAAAAATAGTACTCTTGGGAGAGTAAACAATGAAAAAATTCACAAAATTGGCTTTAGCTGCTTCAGTTGCTTTTAGTGCAAACGCAATGGCGATGCAATCACTGGACGATGCATCTCTAAGCGCGACTACAGGTCAGGACGGTTTGAAAATCGGTATCGGTATTTCAAAAATTGAAATTGAAAAACTATTTATCCATGATAATGATGGTTTAGCTGAAGATTCTACTGCAAAAGCGGGTGTTATTGAAATTTATAATAATGATGGAGCTGTTCTTCGCCCTGGAGAGGCTGCTAATGGTATTGTGGGGGGTACTGGTGAAGCAGGTGCGATCTATATCAAAGCGAATGGTAAGGGTAGAACAGCAACTAATGGTATCGTAATTGGTGCAAACTACGATGACAATGGTGCGTATTTACTAGCTTCACGTAACCTTGCAGATTTAACCATTGACTCAGATGCTGGTGCTGGTAACCCGTTTATCAACATTGCCGCTGAAGTATCTGGTTTAGATATTAACATCGGTGAAATTGGGGTAGTAGCATCAGGTGATGAACCAGCAGCTACAGCAACTAGTATTCGCCGTGGTGGTGCTGGTAAGGAAAATGCGATTTTATCTGGCCTATCATTTAAAACAGGTCCAATGTCTGCCAATATTCAATTAGGTGCTGCTCCACAGGGTGCAATGATTAAGTTGAATGCAACAATGACTGGCGGCTTAACAATTACAGATTTGGGTATTTTCGATAATTCAACGACTGGTGGACAAGTTGCTGCAGGTGTAAACACCTCAGGCCCAGGTGAAATCTTCATTGAAAGCATTAAGTTGACAGATGCTAACTCTAAAGATTTGACATTGAACCAAAGCATCAGTGTATTTGGCGAATCAACTGCAAACGATGGTTTCATTCGTATTGTGAGTACAAGTGGTGCACATGATAACTATGTGAAAGGTATTCACCTAGGTAGCCAAAATGCAGCATCAATTGGTGATATGGAAATCCAAGGTCTGCAAACTTACTTTAGCCCGGGAACTGGCCAATATGCAAAAGGTGCAATTATTACCATTTCTGGTCACTAATTTTTACCTTAAAAAAGCGCGTGTTTACACGCGCTTTTTTTATGACTACAACATCTATCTAAAAAAATAAAAAAAGACTGTATTTTTTTGAAAAAGAAGGTATCTTTCTAGTTACAGGGAAGTAGAGTGAAGACTCTATAAAAAGAAAAATTAGGCACATCATGCCAATGATAAGAAAAGTAAAAAAATATGTTAGAGATTGCATTGGGCTCGGCATTGATGTATTACGCTGCCAAAGAAGCTCTGGATATTAAAAAACAGCCACCAGGCGCTGTTCACTATACTGAAGTTCTTGATTCAAGAAATGATTCTTTCGTACGTATGCACCGCGAACATGTGGAAGTCAAACCTGCACTGTTAGACCAGTTTCAGGGAATTGTGCGTCAGGCTTATGATTATAGTTGTGGTTCAGCAGCACTTACGACTTTATTAAATGGCTATGTAGGTACTCGGCTGGATGAGCAGCAAGTCATGAATGGCCTAATGAAATTTGGTGAAACGGATAAAATCATCGAACGTCGTAGCTTTTCCCTTCTTGATATGAAGCGTTTTGTTGCTGCCTTAGGCCTGGAAAGTGGTGGCTATCGCGGAGAATTTGAAGATCTGGTTAAACAGGGACAACCCGCCATTGTTCCTATTTCCTATGCAGGATTTAAACATTTTGTCGTGTACAAAGCTTATAAAAATGGACGGGTGTATGTTGCCGATCCAGCACTGGGTAATATCAGTTTTGATGAACAGCGATTTAAGGAAGTTTGGGAAAACAATACTTTATATTTAATTAATGTCCCTGAACAATATCGAAAAAACTTTTTGGCATTAAAAGATTCGGATATGCGTCATGTCGAAGATGCAACCATTAACCGTTATGCTTTAGTTGATATGCAGTATCCACAGTTCTATATGGATAAAATTGCCGATAAAGCATCGACTATCCGTATGGATCGTAACCGTAATGTAGATTCAGAAAAATTTGGGGAATATCAATATAATTTTCTCAGACTTTATTACAAGAATAAATAAAACGAAAAGATGGCTATAGAAAAATTAAAAATGGTGAAATGGATATGAACAGTAAATGGATGAACAAGACATTCTTGGCGCTCAGCATTCAGATAGTTATGGGAGTGGCATGGGCTGCGGATGAGCCTGAACTGGGTGAGTATGAAACGGTTGAGGAAGAAGTAGTCGAGACTGCTGCATCCATTGATATTCAGCCTGAACCAGCAGCAACTCAAGCTGTAGCAGAGCCTGAACTTGGAGGATATGAAACAGTTCAGGAAGAAGCTGTTGTTGAAACAGCTGCACCTGTTGAAGCTCCAGCCACTCAAGCAGTAGATGCATCTCAAGCCTTACAGAAAAAAGAAGGAGATGCTACTCAGGAAGCAAGTCTAGAAGAAGTATTTACTTCAAATGAGCGTCAATACTCACTTATTAAACAAGGCGAAATTTCATCCTATTACGATATTGATTATACCTATTATCGAGATACACAACTCGATATGGAAATGGCACAGGGCCAGCTGTATCAGCTCCGTGTTCAGGAAAATGCAACACATAGCCTGACCAATACTTTCACTTTTCAGTACGGGGTGAAAGATAATCTGACCTTAACAGCTTCCTTACCTTTGGTGGCTAAAACAGATTTATTAAAAGATACCTCTACAGCAGGATTAGGGGATATTAGTCTAGGTGCACGTTGGGAGCCATTCCCTTTAAAAGCAGGTCGTTTACCACTTATTTTATTTGCCAATTTGTCGACTAAAACAGGTGATAGCCCATATGAAATTAATGCAGCAAAAGATCTGGCTGCAGGTAAAGGATATTACTCAGCCGGTGTGGGTGCGAGTACACGTAAATATATTGACCCGGTGGTGCTGTTTGCCTCAGTTTCTGCAAATTATGGGTTTAAGGAATCTGGCTTAGATCAGCGTCGCGGTACACGAATTATTGAAGAGTTTGAACCAGGTATTAGTGGTGGTTTTGCTTTCGGTTTCGCTTATTCATTTAACTATGATGTTTCCATGACTATGTCATATCAGCAAAGCTTTAATACTGGTGCCGAATTTAAGTATCACACGGGTGAAAGCTATTCAGCCGCTGATCAGACTAGCTCGACTTTTGCGATTTCTTTAGGGGTGCGTGTATCCCCAGAAACCATTGTAAATGGTACGGTCGGATTGGGGCTGACCGAAGATGCACCAGATGTTTCACTGGGACTTTCATTCCCACTTGATATTTTAGGTTTCGGTAAGAAATTCAGTTAATAGGGGTGTCGTATGAAAAACATTCGACTTAGCCCGTTATTAACAGGAATTATTCTTGCGGGCTGTTCAAGTTATACCTTTGCACAATTAGGGACCAACCTTTCTGTTGACCTGCGTGCATTGTCTATGGGGAACGCGGTTACTGCAGATCCGCCAGGAGTGAATGCAATTCACTTTAACCCGGCTGCATTGGCTAAGATTGAGGGCTTACAGACCGAACAGCAAATTATTGTTGCGAACTTTGATATTCAGCGTGAATTTACTGTTCCTGCTGGATATAACGTTTTTGGTTATTCAGATGATCCAATGGTCTGTAATGATGGGCCTGAAGTATCTTCTGATTTATGTACAGATTTTAAAGGTCTGGTTAAGGGTGATGTAGAGTATGTCAGCCTCTACGTACCTATTCTGAAAAAAATGGTGGATTTGGGGGAAGGCCTCCCAATGGCAGCACCTACCATGGGGGTCTCTTATAAACCACCAGGTTCTAAAGCAACTTATGCAACTGCAGTCTATGCACCACTAGTTGCAGGTTTTGGCCATGAAGATGGTAATCCGGCCAATTTTATGGGACAACAGGTTGCTTTAGAGCGGATTACATATTTATCTCCATCCATTGGTTATGAAGTCAATGACCAGCTTTCGATTGGTGCTTCAATCGGGATGTCTTATCAAGCCATTGCCATGAAAACAGATTTACGTTTTCCCAATGAGTTGATTGGCATGTTACGTATGATTGATGAAGTCGTATGTACACCATTTAAAGAAAATTCTGACATTATTACTGACATATTGTTGCTTGGGATCTGTAATGCTGATGAAGGAATGAACCCATTTGGTAAATTTGGCCAAATGCAACTTTCATTAGAACAAAATTTAAGTCCAAGCTATAACCTAGGTGTTCTATGGGAACCAACTGAAGATTTCAGTTTTGGTATGGTTTACCAGAGTGCTGCCAAAATGCGCTTAAAAGGTAAATATCATATCGATAATGCCAAAGCACCACAGGAAATGATTAAAGGTCTGATGACCTCCCCAACTGGCCAGATTTTAGCTGCAATTCTTGGTTTTCCAAATTATATCCCTTCAAGTGAATCGGGTCTGGTTTCCATGGATTTCGAATACCCAGCTCACTTTCAGGCGGGGATTAAATATAAGGTAATGCCAGATCTACAAGTCAATTTTGATATTGGCTGGACAGATTATGCTGCTTGGGACCAATTCAAGTTTGAGTTCGACCGTACCCTGTCTGCCTTGAAGATTGCCAAACTGTTATCTGCCAATGTAACGGATTCTTCACTTGCATTACCGCTTAGGTTTGAGTCGCCATGGAACTTCGGGATTGGAGTAGAGTATTCAGCAACTGACCGACTAAAACTTCGTGCTGGTTATGAACCACGTACCAGTGCCATTCCAAAAGATAAACGCAATACCATGGTACCGATTAATGGTGCACAGCTATTTGGTTTAGGAGTGGGCTACCGTTTTGACGCAGATACGGATCTGGATCTATCTATTGGTTTCTTACGCAGTAAAGATAATATTCCAGCAAATACCAGTAGCCTAGCGAACCAGACCGGGGTAAATAACCTGTTACTGAATCCATATGCAGGCTTGAATGTCAAAACAGATACCAAGATCACAATTTTAGGTTTGAACTATCGCACCCATTGGTAAGGAAGAAATGATCAGAACAGGGAACTTAGGGATAAAAATGGTACTGGCATTAAGTCTGGTACCATGGTCTTTTTATACAAATGCCAGAGAGTTTATTACGATCATTGGGCCCGATGGGCGACCATTAGTTGTGCCACGTCAAAATAATGAGCAGAAAGAAACAACAAAAAACCAAGCGGCCACTACTCCGAAAAAATTAGTTACACCCGTTACATCTACTGCACAGGATCTGAAAAAATCCGAGCCAAAGATAGTCGAAAAAAGTGTGGCAACAGTTCAGCAAAAAAATAATATGGTTGTACAACCAGTACAACCAGTACAACCAGTACAACCAG